>JAYVPZ010000196.1:0-2043 GCA_043757105.1 Aestuariivirga sp.
TTCAATCATCGAACAGTGGTCGCCTTATCGACATGCGCCGCACGATGCGAGATTCATTACGCGGCGGCGGAATCATGCGCCTTTCCAAAAAGCAACAGATATGGCGCGAACCGCCTTTGGTCGTGCTCTGCGATATTTCTGGTTCGTGCTCAAACTACAGCCGCATGTTTCTACAATTTCTGCACGCGCTGAGTAATGATCGTCAACGTGTGAGCGTGTTTCTCTTTGGCACGCGCCTCACCAATGTAACGCGAGATTTGAAACGCCGCGATGTTGATGAAGCGATTGCGCGTGTTTCGACAAACGTTAAGGACTGGAGCGGCGGTACGCGCATCGGAACAACGCTGCATGAATTCAACTTCAAATGGGCCAGACGTATGCTTGGCTCCGGTGCGCATGTTTTGATCATGACAGATGGCCTCGACCGCGAAGACGTCACTCAACTAAGCGAAGAAATGCAGCGCCTTCGCCGTTCGGCCAAACGCATCATCTGGCTCAATCCACTTCTACGATTCGATAAATTTCAGGCCAAAGCCGAAGGCATTCGCGCCATGATGCCATATGTCGATGAGTTTCGCCCTGTGCATAGTTTAGATAGCTTGGCTGATTTGGCGCGGTCACTCGTGTCCTCAAATAAAATGCAGAACGATCCAAAGAAGTGGCTTGCCAATTAATTGCTAAAAGCTGCCGCCATTAAATTGCGCGTATATTGCTCACGCGGGTGATCCATAATTTCATCAACGCTGCCTTGCTCCACCATCGCGCCGTCTTTCATCACGATCACGAAATCCGCCATCGCGCGCACCACAGCAAGATCATGGCTTATAAATAGATATGACAAGCCCTGAGATTTTTGCAAATCGCGCAGCAGATCGACAATCTGTTTTTGCACTTGACGGTCGAGCGCTGATGTCGGCTCATCCAATACAATCAATTTTGGTTTTAAAATAATTGCTCGTGCAATGGCGATGCGCTGGCGTTGCCCACCGGAAAATTCGTGCGGGTAGCGATTGCGCAAGGCCGGATCAATCTGAACCTCTTCCAAAGCTTGTATAGCCCGCAAGTCACGCGCCGCTTTGGTCATGGCGGGTTCATGCACAATGAGACCTTCGGTGATGATTTGCCCCACGGTCATGCGCGGTGAAAGCGATCCAAACGGATCTTGAAACACAATTTGCGCTTGTTTGCGCAGGGGCCGCATCTGCTGTCGGTCAAGCCCGGTAATCGACCGCCCCTCAAAATTAATAGCACCCTCGCTTGGCAATAGCCGCAGCAACGCCCGTGCCAAAGTGGATTTTCCAGAACCAGACTCGCCCACAATGCCGATGGTTTGACCCTGCTTCAAAACCAGTGAAACGCCGTCAACCGCCTTTAATGCAATGGCGGGCGACCCCAAAAATCCGCCGCCAATCTTAAACGTTACGCGCACATCATTGCCGCTCAGCACAATCGGCGCCTTTACATCCGGTGGAATTTTGCGCCCTGTCGGCTCGGCATCAAGCAGAGCTTTGGTGTAGGCATGCTTGGGCTTTGTGAAAACTGTCTTTGTATCGCCTTCCTCGACAACCTCGCCCTTGCGCATCACATAAACCCGGTTGGCAATGCGTTTCACAATGCCAAGATCATGGGTGATGAAAATCATCGCCATGCCCAATTTCTTTTGCAAGCCGGCCATGAGTTCGAGAATTTCGGCCTGAACTGTCACATCCAAAGCAGTTGTCGGTTCATCCGCAATCAGCAATGCCGGACTATTGGCCAGCGCCATGGCAATCATCACGCGCTGCCGCTGCCCGCCAGACATTTCATGAGGATATGATCGTAATCGCCGTTCTGGTTCCTTGATCTTCACAAGTTCCAACATTTCAAGCGCGCGCTTTCTTGCGGAGGCGCGATCAAGACCAGTGTGTCGGCGGATGGGTTCGATCAACTGACTGCCAATCGTATAAAGCGGATCAAGCGATGTCATAGGCTCTTGAAAAATCATCGTGATTTTAGAGCCGCGTATGGTGTTAAGTTCTGCCTTTGACATGCCGATGAGATTGC
>JAYVPZ010000197.1:0-2034 GCA_043757105.1 Aestuariivirga sp.
TTGGAATTGTTGGTACGTCCAACCAGCCGATTGCCGCATAATATCTGCGCTCCGAGCTAACCCTCGGAACTACCAGAAATGTTGAAGTTGGAATAAAACCTCCCTCAAGTAGCGTTGGCGTCAGAGCTAACTTTCTGGTAGCGGTCTTTTTGCTTGCTAATCTAAAGGTGCGTACGTTTTTTATTCTGTCAGCTACGTGCGGCATCGCACGAAGTTCTTCAGGCGAAGCATTTTCTAAAAATAGAATCCAACGCATTTTATTGTTTAGAAATTCGTCCGCACCTAAATATGGGCGTAAGAATTTTGCTGCTAGTGGCTCAATCTTTAGAAATGCCGATTTTTCCTCACCGCGAAAAATTAAATGGCCTTCGTCGGTCGATTGTGCGCCGCGCAACATTTGGGGTCTGTCGCTGAGGGGAATAATTGAATCAATAACGACCACGTGGCGATTTTTTAGGTTTGAAGCATCCACCAAATATGCGGTTAGCGCCCCATGTTGGCTCTCAACCGGGTCACCCTTGATGTCGCCATAAGAAAATAACCGCTTCACAGCTGGTTCCATATCAGCCCGTGCCAGTCCAATGATCACCACATGCACATGGGCCACGCCTCGCGCTTCAGAACCCCACGCAAAAGTGCGATGGGCAAATGCGATTTCCAACTTAAAGCGATCAAACAACAAGGGCCAAAGTTGCGCCACTTGTTCGCCCTGGGTAATGGAATTGGTGGCAACGAAGGCAATCTTGGCGCGGCCTTCATTGGCATAAGCACCCGCTTTCAAAAACCAAGCGCCAACATAATCCAGTGAACCCGCCTTGCCGGATTTATGGCCAATCACTTCTGCCATTTGCAAGCGCTGCGCGGGTGATTGATAGCTCTGGCCAATAAACGGCGGGTTGCCCAGCACATAGGAACAATCCATGGCTGGCAGCAGCGTGTTCCAATCCGTCTCCAGCGCATCGGCATGTTTAATATGCGGTGATTTTTTCAGCGGAATGCGGATGAAGGTTTGGCCAAACTCTAGGCTGAGCTGGTTGTTCATGATGTGATCCATCATCCACATGGCCACTTCGGCAATGCGGGCGGGGAATTCTTCAAACTCGATGCCGTAAAACTGATCCACATCCAGCGCGGAAATTTGCGTCACACCAATGTCACGCTGACCAAGCGGGTTTAATTCGCGCAGCACTGATAATTCCAGCTCGCGCAATTCACGGTAAGCAATAATCAAAAAATTGCCGCAGCCACAGGCTGGGTCAAGAAAGGTCAGCTTGCCAAGACCTTGGCGAAACGCCTCCAAGCCTTGTGCCCGCCCGCGCTTCAAGTCCTTCGCCTTCGCAAACTCGGTTTTCAAATCATCCAAGAACAGAGGCCCGATCACTTTCAGGATGTTCTTCTCCGTCGTGTAATGCGCGCCTTTTTTGCGGCGCTCCTTGGCATCCATCACCGATTGAAACAGCGAGCCGAAAATGGCAGGCGAAACTTTGGCCCAGTTAAAGTTGCAAGCTTCAATCAGTGTTTCGCGCAACTGCGCCGTGAAGGGAACAATGCGCAAATTCTCGGCAAATAATTCGCCATTCACATAAGGAAATTTATTCAAATCCTCATCAAGGTTTGTATTGCGTGCATTTTCTGGCGTGTTGAGCACTTCAAAGATTTGCGCAAGAATGGGCCCTGTGTCAGAGCCGTCTTCGCGGGTTCGATTTTCAATGAAATCCAACATCATGTCGCGCGGCTCAAATATACCGGTGTCATCAGCAAATAACATGAACACCAGCCGCACCAGAAAGCGCTCTAAGTCATGACCCTTATAACCGGAGGCCTCCAACTCATCATGGATAGTGCCCATCAATTCTGAGGCTTGGATGTTAACCGGGTCTTGATCCTTGAAAACACGCTGCTCGCGGCCAGAGATAAAATTGAACAGCTCAATCTTGTTAGGGAACCTCTGATTTAATGTCTTGCTGAATTTGCATTGATGTGATTCTTCTGTGTCGGAGGATTTTCCGATGCGGCAGATGACATTTTCGAATT
>JAYVPZ010000198.1:0-7775 GCA_043757105.1 Aestuariivirga sp.
TACGTGCTGGGTGGCCGCGCCATGGAAATCGTCAAGGATGATGTTGGCCTGCAACGCTATATCACTGAAGCCGTCGTTGTGTCCGGCGACTCGCCCGTGTTGATCGACTCTTATCTCAGCAACGCCATCGAAGTCGATGTCGACGCGATTTGCGACGGCAAAGATGTTTTCATCGCTGGTGTGATGGAACACATCGAAGAAGCGGGCATTCACTCTGGTGATAGCGCCTGCTCATTGCCACCCTATTCGCTCAAAGCGCCGATCATCGCCGAGCTTGAAGCGCAAGCCAAAAAATTGGCATTGGCCCTCAATGTGGTCGGCCTCATGAACGTGCAATTCGCGGTGAAAGATGACGAAATCTATATTCTCGAAGTAAACCCCCGTGCCTCACGCACCGTGCCATTCGTGGCAAAAGTCATCGGTGAACCCGTAGCCAAAATCGCCTCGCGCGTGATGGCGGGAGAGAAGCTTTCCAGCTTCAAGTTAAAGAACAAGAAATTCTCGCATATCGCTGTAAAAGAAGCAGTTTTTCCTTTCAACCGCTTCCCCGGTGTGGATGTTTTGTTGGGGCCGGAAATGCGCTCCACAGGCGAAGTCATGGGCCTCGATAAAACCTACGACATGGCCTTTGCCAAAGCCCAATTGGGCGCTGGCATGCGCATGCCTTTAAGCGGCACTGTGTTTGTTTCCGTGAAAGAACCAGACCGCGCAAAAGTATTATCATCAGTCAAAAAACTCGCTGAGCTTGGCTTCAACATCAAGTCCTCAGGCGGCAACCACGCCTATTTCGAAAGCAAAGGTGTGGCCACCACCAAGATCAACAAAGTTTTAGAAGGCCGCCCCCATATCGTGGACGCCATCAAGAACGGCGACATCCAGCTCGTCTTAAACACCACCGAAACCCGCTCATCCGAATCCGACTCCAAATCAATTCGCCAAACTGCGGTGATGCAACGAGTGCCCTACTACACAACGTTACCGGGCATCATCAGCGCGACCAAAGCAATAGCGGCAATGAAGGCGGATAAGATTGAGGTTCGGCCGTTGCAGGATTATTTTAAGTAATAATTTAATCGGCGTTTCATACCGCCGTAAACCCATTATCCACAAACAAGTGCGTGCCGTTCACGAAGCTGGCTTCGTCTGAGGCTAAAAACAAAGCGGCGCGCGCCACTTCTTCCGGCTCGCATATGCGGCCCTGCATCGCAGCAATTGCCCCGTCCGAAAAATCGACACCCAGTGCTTGAAGTTCTTTCACCTCGCGCAAACCATGTGGCGTTTTGACGAACCCTGGGCAAACGGCGTTGCAGCGTATGCCTCGATCGCGGAATTCCACGGCAATCGCCCTCGCAAATTGGTGGCAGGCTGCTTTGGTGGTGCAATAAGCAACCTCCATCGGCGTGGCGGCAATTGCTGATATCGACGACGTACAAACAATCGATCCTCCGCCTGCCGCAATCATTTGCGGCAGCACGGCTTTGGTCATCAGATACATGCTTTTTACATTCACGTTCGTCAACCAGTCCCATTCTTGTTCTGTGGTTTCAAGAAATGGTTTGATGATAATTGTGCCTGCATGATTGAACAATACACGGATTGTCCCAAACGCCGCCTGAACTTCAGCCACTGCCCTGTTGACTTCGTCTGCGGACGAAACATCAGCCACCGCATACATCGCTTCACCACCCGCTTTCTTTATCGCAGCAACAGTGGCCGCTGCGGCCTCGGGATTGCGATCAACAATGCCGACTTTGGCGCCCTCAGCAGCAAAGAGTTTGGAGGCCTCTCCGCCCATTCCCGTAGCCCCACCCGAAACCAAAGCCACTTTCCCCTGCAAACGTCCGACCATTACTTTTCTCCTTTTGATGCAATATATGACATCGTGATTTGCAGATGAGCAACCAGAAAAGTAGAAAAAATACACTTATTTTCGTCACACTTGAAATTTGTCGGACTTTGTTGCATCTTTGCATCTTGCCCGGCCTCGATTGCTTTACAGCAATTGCCGGGTGTTATTTTTAATTGAAACTGAAAGACAAGGGACTAGACGAAAAGCCATGGAAAAAGTGCCAATGACCGAAGCAGGTTACGCCATGATGTTAGAGGACGTAAAGTTCATGAAATCGGTGGAACGCCCGCGCATTATCAAAGCGATTGAAGAAGCACGCGCTCACGGCGACTTGTCAGAAAATGCTGAGTACCACGCCGCCAAAGAGGCCCAAGGTTGGAATGAAACCAAAGTACAAGAATTGGAAGATCGCCTTTCGCGCGCCGAAGTCATCGATCCGACAAAACTATCGGGCGAAACCGTTATGTTTGGTGCCAAGCTAACACTGATTGATGAAGACACTGAAGCCGAAGTTAAATATCAAATCGTTGGTGATTTCGAAGCCGATGTTAAAAAAGGTCGTATCTCAATTTCATCACCGATTGCCCGTGCTCTGATTGGAAAGAAAAAAGGCGATAGTATTGAAGTCAACACGCCGGGTGGTGGAAAATCATATGAGATATTGAAAGTGCAGTGGAAGTAGTTTTGTCAGGGGTACGTTACAAGGAAATTTCAAATTGCCAAGTTGAAATTTGTGCAGGATAACAAGTTGAAAACGACAAGCAAGATATGCCGTCATTCCGGCGAAAGCCGGAATCCAGACTTTCAACAAACAAGCATGCGGTTGGTCTGGATCCCTACTTTCGTCGGGATGACGAGTATTTTGACATCATTATTAGTGTTTACCTTCTTTATCACTAACTCCGTGCAAGCATCTGTTTTCATTGAAGATAAAACTTGGACAGAACTGCGCGACGAAGTGGCCACAGGCACAACAACTATCATCATCCCTATCGGTGGCACGGAACAAAACGGCCCCGCTATGGCGCTCGGCAAGCACAATTTCCGTGTGAAATTTCTCGCCGAAAAAATTGCAACTAAACTTGGTAACGCGATGGTCGCGCCTGTGGTTGCTTATGTGCCCGAGGGCACTATCAACCCACCATTGGCGCACATGAAATTTCCCGGCACAATCACTGTTCCAGACAAAGTCTTCATCGACATGCTTGATTCCGCATCGCGTAGTTTCAAACATGCTGGCTTCAAAATTATTGTGTTGATCGGTGATCATGGCAGTTATCAAAATGATCTTACTATCGTTGCAGACAAATTAAACAACGAATGGAAAGATGAAGCCGCAGTCTTTGCTGATCGTGACTACTATAATATTAGTCAGCATCAATATGTCGATGCTCTAAAAGCCAATGGTGCAAAAGAATCCGAAATTGGAACCCATGCCGCATTGGCCGACACATCTCTGATGTTAGCGGTCGACCCGAGCAAAGTGCGCGTTGAAAAACTAATGAATGGTTCAAAACTTGGAAGTGTAGACGGTGTTTACAATGGTGATCCCAAAAACGCTTCTGCGAGATTTGGCCAGATGGGGATTGACCTCATCGTGAATGGAACGGTAGAGGCAATACAGAAATTTACGGCAACACACTAATCGAAAAGAAAATCATGACCAAGTTCTGGGCCGCAGCCCTGCTCTTATTGACCACTAGCCTAGTTCCCTGCTCTACTTTTGCAGCGAATGTGAAGAAACATCATGTGGTCAAGGTTGTCATTCAAAAAAACACGGCGAAAAAGCGTATTGCCGTAAAGCGACCAGCACATAATTCCGTTGCCGCTAGGTCCGCCACCAAAAAAAATACTGTACCAAAACCTGTTATCAAAAAGCCCGTGGTGGTTTACAAAAAGTTGATCGTCAAGATCAAGAAACCCGCTCGTCAACCGCATGACATGATGAAAATGGAGCAGCCTTTTGTGCTGCCCGTGCACTCCCCCAGTATAATGCCAGCGTCAGCCGAAACGCCAAAGTCTTATACCGACACAACAAATGTTTACGCCGAAACAGGTACAAACAAATTAGACTTCGCTTTGGTCAACGCCCTGCCCCGTGTCTACGTGCCCAACCATGCCTCTGATAGTGTAACAGTGATCAATGCCACGACTAAGCAAGTTGTTGAAACTTACAAAGCGGGGCGCGGCCCTCAACACATAATTCCGTCATGGGATAAAAACACACTTTGGGTCGCTAATAATGCCGATCATTCCACCAAAGGCTCAATGACACCGATTGATCCGTGGACAGGGAAAGCCGGAAAACAAATCACCGTCGATGATCCCTACAATATGTACTTTATGCCCGATGGTTCGTCTGCTGTGATCGTCGACGAAGCTTATCGTCAACTCGATTTCCGCGATCCGCAGACAATGGAACTACAAGCAAAATTACCTGTGCCTGAATGCGAAGGTGTGAACCATGCAGATTTCGCCACCGATAATTCATATGCGATTTTCACTTGCGAGTTTGGTGGAGGAGCGTTAGCTAAAGTCGATCTGAAAAACAAAAAACTTCTGGGCATTCTAAAATTTTCTAAGCAAGGCATGCCACAAGACATCCGCCTCTCAGCCGACGGCAAAACGTTTTATGTGGCTGATATGATGAATGACGGTGTGTTCACTATTGATGGCGATAAATTTGTCGAAACCGGATTCTTCGAGACTGGCAAAGGCACGCACGGCTTTACAGTTAGCCGCGATGGCAAGAAGCTTTATATTTCCAATCGCGGTTCCCACAACATGGTCAGCGGCCCACATGGTCCAGGCTCTGTCTCTGTTCTTGATTTTGCTAGCGGTAAGATTGAAACAACATGGCCCATTCCCAAAGGTGGTAGCCCAGACATGGGCAATGTAAGCGTGGACGGAAAAACCCTATGGCTGTCAGGTCGCTTTGATCATGAAGTCTATGCGATCGACACGACAGACGGTTCTGTCATCAAAATCCCCGTGCAACTCGAACCTCATGGCCTAACAGTATGGCCACAGCCCGGCCGCTATTCACAGGGCCACACAGGGAATATGCGCTAAGCGTAATAAACCACTGCTTAACGATTAAGCTTGAATTAGGATCGCATGATATCGCGATTCTTAACTGCCACACTGCTACTTGCGTTCTTCGCATGCGAGGCCGCTGCTGCAAAAAAATCAATACAGATATGCGCGGTCACTGATCCGATCACGACCAGTTCAATTGATGTTGCATCCGATGGTATGAAAACCCGCCTTTCACCCGTGCCTTCATCTGGCACGATTGAAATCGCCTTCGCGCCCTATCCTCAACGCTCTGCTGAAAGGCTCGTTAAAAAAATTATTGGAACTGCTCAAACCAGCGTCGTCATCGCCGCCTATCAAATGACGTCAAAACCAATCGCTGACTCATTATGTCAAGCCGCCGCTCGCGGTGTGGCAGTCACAGCTGTGCTCGATCAAAAATCCAATCCGCATAGCAAGGGCTATTCCAAACGCGATTATCTATCGGAGTGTGGCGTCTATGTGCGCACCACTTCGAGGTATCCAATCATGCATGATAAATTCATTGTGGTAGATAGTACGCATGTTGAAACTGGCTCGTTCAATTATTCCTTCGCAGCCGCCGAGCGCAATGCCGAAAACGCTATTGTTGTCTGGAACAATCCGGCCATGGCCGAACAGTATCAAACAGAGTTTGAGCGCTTGTTTAGAGAGGCAAAAGATTAGCTTTCTTCAATCCCCACAGCGCTAACCCCGCACATAATCCCCAAAACGCCGCACCCACGCCAAAGAGACTAAAGCCCGACGCCGTGACCAAGAAAGTTACGAGCGCTGCCTCAATATCCATGGGCTCTTTCATCATCGCAGTCATACCGCCCATCAGTGGCCCAAACAGCGCTAAACCCGCTATTGCTGTCACCAATTCTTTTGGTAATGCGCTAAGGATTTGCACAAAACTTGCTGCCGCCAACCCAATCAATCCATACATCACAAAATAAGGAAACATAATTTTCCAACGCTGTGCCGCATCAGGATGTGCATCGGGGCCAGTAACCAAGGATGCAGTAATCGCAGCCATATTCAACGCATGCCCGCCGAACGGGGCCATAATGATTGACGCAGCGCCAGTTGTAAGAAGCGCACCACTCACTGGCGGCTGATAACCTGCTGCACGCAATACGGCAAAACCGGGTAGATTTTGTGAGGCCATCGTGACAAGATAGAGTGGCACACCAAGTCCAATCATCGCGTGCCATTCAAACTGAGGAATATCAAAAGTGAGCGGTGTTAAACCCAAAGTACAGCACGCTGACCCCATGCTTCCGCTCACATAAGCAATAGCCAATCCGAGAACCGTGATAACCGGCACTGCATAGAGCGGCAACAATATGCGCATCGCAAAAAACACAATCACCAAAGGAATAACCAACACAGGCGCAGCTAAACCAGCCAGTGGCACTTTCAAAACATAGGTCACCAATACACCCGCCAACATCGCAGCTGCTATGGCTGGTGGCATTTTTTCAATGGCGCGTTCGAACGGCCTCACCAATCCCGTGATTAACATTAAAACACCAGCCACCACAAAAGCGCCCAAAGCCGATTGGTAATTGATGCCCGCAGCGCTACCAATAATCAGCGCCGCCCCTGGTGTGCTCCATGCCGTGATGATTGGCATTTTGTAGTGCCAACACAAAATCGCCGTCGTAATCGCCATCGTATAACACAGCACTGCGGCCCAAGAAGCCTGTTGCGCTGGCGTGGCCCCGACGGATTGCGTGGCTTGCATGATGATCAGTATTGTCGATGCAAATCCAATGATCACTGCTGCAGCTGAAGCCGCCGTTAAAGTAACCCAGCCACCACTACGCGAAACATCATTCACAGCAATGGAACCTCTGGTTCATTTTTAGCAACATACAACACTAGTGAAGTTTTCACGCTCTCAACATTCGGGGCTTTTGAAAGTGCGCCCATCACAAAACTCTGGATCGATTGCAAATCCCGCGCCGCACATTTGAGCATATAATCAGTTACACCTGACACCGCATAACATTCCCTCACAATCGGCCAGCCAGAAACGCGCCGTTCAAAATCCCGCATTTCATGCTCTGCTTGGCTCTTGAGACCGACCAACACCATCATCTGCACACCATATCCAAGCTTCGCACCGTCCAGCTGCGCTCTGTATCCTGTAATGAAGCCATCCCGTTCCAACGCCTGCACCCGCCGCAATGTAGGCGGAGGCGATAAGCCCACGCGGTCTGAAAGCTCCACATTCGTGATCCGCCCCGCCTTCTGCAGCTCTTTAAGTATTTTCCAATCTATTGTGTCGAGATCATCTGCGCTGTTCATGGATTTGCTATACGAAATTTTATTGCGCGTCGCCAGCGCCCTGTTCACAACAGCTTGTATTCCCCTTGTCCACATTCCCATATAAGCTATGCTGAAATCTCATACCTCATCTCGGAGTCTTTCATGTCCACCCGTCATTCCAAGCTGATCGTGCTTGGCTCCGGCCCTGCCGGTTATACTGCCGCCATTTATGCCGCCCGCGCCATGGTGCAGCCTTTGATCATCCAAGGCATACAGCCAGGTGGTCAGCTCACCATTACGACCGATGTCGAAAACTACCCCGGCTTTGCAAAAACCATTCAGGGGCCTTTTCTGATGGATGAGATGAAAGCTCAGGCCGAACACATGGGTGCAGAGATCGTTGGCGACATCATCACTTCGGTGAAGCTTAAAAATTCTCCAATTGAACTCGTCGGCGACAGCGGCACGGTTTATACCTGCGATGCACTGATTATCGCCACAGGCGCTCAAGCCAAATGGCTGGGCCTGCCATCCGAACAACATTTCCAAGGCTTCGGTGTTTCGGCCTGTGCCACATGT
This sequence comes from Aestuariivirga sp., assembly GCA_043757105.1. GTDB lineage: Bacteria > Pseudomonadota > Alphaproteobacteria > Rhizobiales > Aestuariivirgaceae > Aestuariivirga. Next base: position 7,760 of record JAYVPZ010000198.1, read on the forward strand.
GACGGCTTTTTCTATC
>JAYVPZ010000199.1:0-2024 GCA_043757105.1 Aestuariivirga sp.
ACACCTTCGGGCAAATCCACATCGCCACCATATTTATTATCACCCAAAATGGGCGTTCCGATATGGTTCATATGCGCGCGCAGTTGGTGTTGCCGGCCCGTCAGCGGCTTTAACGAAACCCAAGCGCATGTTTTGGTTTTACCCAGCACTGAATATTGCGTAACGGCGGATTTTTCATCTTCTTCTTCGCCTTCGCGGGAAGCGCGCATGCGGTCACCATCTTCGCTGCGGGCTTTAATCAGCGCCACATCAATCTTGCCTTGCGCTGGTGCTGGCACGCCCTTAACGACCGCCCAATAAGTTTTTTTGACAATGCGTGTTGCAAATAATTTGCCCAATGCAGCCGCCACGGCGCGGCGCTTGGCAATCACAATAATGCCAGACGTATCGCGGTCTAACCTGTGCACCAGCAAAGGCCGCTCACCCAACTCCTTGCCCAGCCCCATGAGCAACCCATCGAGATGCACATGGGTTTTCGTACCCCCCTGCACCGCAAAGCCTGACGGCTTGTTGAGCACGAATAAATCTTTGTCTTCGTGCAGCACCATAGACATAAACAAACGCCGCTCGGCATCCGTCAACGGTGTCACATCTTCCTTCGGCACATCGGCGGGCCGCTTATCAAACGCTAAGGGCGGCACACGAATATCCATGCCTGTCACGAGGCGATGATTGGGCTTCACCCGTCCTGCCTCCACGCGCACTTGCCCCGTGCGTGTGAGCTTATTCAAATAAGCAAAATTCACTTGCGGAAAATGCACCTTGAACCAACGGTCAAGACGCATACCGTCTTCATCAGGCGAAACTTCATAACGCTTAACTTCCGCACTCATGCCGTGAGCAACCGCGAAATCACAAAACCAGAAAACACTGCGGTTATTGAAAGTACCACCGATGCCAGAGCATATATTACCGCCATCGAAGACTCGCCACGATGAACCAATCCAAACACATCAAGCGAGAATGCCGAAAACGTTGTGAAACCGCCCAGAACACCTGTTGTCAGGAACAACCGCAAATCCGGCTGATCCGCAAACTTCTCCGCCATTAAAGCCGTAAAAAGTCCCATCAAAAAACTACCAACAACATTCACCGTTAAAGTGGCCCACGGAAAATCATGTCCGAGCAAACGTGATGCCGCGAGATTCACGCCATAACGCAACACCGAACCAATCGCCCCGCCGAGCGCAACCCACACGAAACTCAACATTAAGCGGCACTCGCATGCACTTCAAAATCGAAATGGATATTCTCATAAGGAAACACCAAACCACCGTCTTGGCGGTCGATAACACCAGCCAAAACCAGCGCTGTCAAATCCGTATGCACGCCCTTGTAATCCCGCTCCACACGCCGCGCGATTTCGCGGTAACTCAACACACCTTGCCCAGCCATTGCGCGGATGATGGCGAGGCGTTTGGGTGCCAGAACTTTATGCATCAAACCATAGTTAGGAAAACTCAAGCCTGCAGATTTCGCTGCTCGACCGGTTCTCATAACCTCAAACGATCTGGCACTCATGTTTTCGAGCGATTCAACTCTAACTGTCAAAGTCTTCATTTTGTTAATTTCCTAACGTCTGCCATGAAATCGCGTCTCAATTCATCAAGCCCAATAAAATGATAATCAAATTCACGCTTCCCGTAATGCTTATGATCACCTTTGCCAGCCTCATTGTCGTATCGTAAAATACAAATGTCATTTTCAATAAATGCGAGCCTGTATTTGTAATGATGAAAACTGCCCATCAATGGTGCTGGAACCCGCCAAATGACTATTTCAACGAAACTATTCTCCGTCACGTTAAACCGATCTTTGGAGATCAACTCAGCCTTCATGATGTAAGCTATACCATCAATCTAGCGCGATGTAAATAACCCCATCACAACCAGCCCTTATGCCGGAAATACCAAACTGGCACGATCGCAGATAAGATCATCAGGATGATCGCCATTGGATAACCCCACGCCCAATCCAGTTCTGGCATGGCTTTAAAATTCATCCCGTAAAGCGAAGCTACCAAT
>JAYVPZ010000200.1:0-2021 GCA_043757105.1 Aestuariivirga sp.
GGGCGAATAGGATTTCCTGCGGAATCGAGGCAGACAAATGTCTCGCGCTGTTGGGTTATGGCAATTGCGGCGATTCGATCACCGCCAACCTGCGTCACTACATCATGAATGGCCGCTGCAGTTGCAGTCCACCAATCCGTTGCGTTTTGTTCCACCCAGCCCGAGCGCACATGATCGAGTTCATATGTGCGGCGAGCCGTGGCAACGGCCTTGCCCGATTGATCCCAAACTATGGCCTTGGAGGCCGTGGTGGAACAATCAACACCGATGACTAGGTCAGCGGTCATTCCATGACCCAATCAACCATCTCATCGGTCCACAAGCCCATGAGGTCGAGAAGATCGACGAGATTAAAACGGTTGCGCATCAGGAAACAATTGGCAACAGCCCAACGTGCAAGTTCTGGTGAAATTGTTGGATTGAGATTTGTGAATGTCGCTGGTGCGCCAGACGCTTGCAAGGCCGGGCGGAGTTTTTCGGGCGGCTGCACCATCTTGCTAAATTCAACACAATGTTGTTTCCAGTTCAGAACGACGGCAACAAATTTTGGCCAATTCGCGTTCACTAATGCGATTTTCTTTTGGCAGTCTTGCCAGCATTCAGCAGCGATGTCGCCGCCGACATCCAGCGTTCTGAATGCCGTCTGGATGCGCGCTTCCATCACTTGCGGATTGGGCTTCTTGAGCAATTCAGGCTTGATTAAATCCATATCGATCACATGCCGCCAAAGCTTGGTGGCCACCAATGTTGCCACTCCTACCTGCGCCCCATGCAAGCCGATGGGCTGGTGTTTTGCAGCATGGTGCAAATCCAACATATGGCTGATCACATGCTCAACACCAGACAAGCACGCGGTGGTGTTCGACACGCCAGACACAATCCCTCGCAAGGCAAGAAGCCGCGTGAGCTGTTCAATAGCGCTTGCTTCACCCTTCGCTACGCCACTGGCCCAAGTCGGTGGCTCAGCGGCAGCGGCTTTTAGCAATTCCATCGAAGCAGGGTGAAAGGTGTTATCAAGGCCCACCAGATTTGCCAGATACCAATCAGCAGGTGCTGTGAAAAGCGAAATGGCTTCACCGAACCCAGACATGTTCAGCTCGCGCGGTGCTGCACCAATCGTTGTGGTATCGGCAAGAATGATGGTTGGCCAGCGCGATGGCACGGTGCGTTTGACACCATTGCGCAATATCACTGAAACATTGTCGGTAAAGCCATCAACAGAGGCAGCAGTTTGTACCACAATTTGTGGAATGCCGCCGTTACGTGTGGCCGCAATTTTTCCGATATCAGTCATGGTTCCAGAACCGATGGTGATGATGAGATCTGCACCGTTTGCAGCGGCCGAAGCTGAGTCCAACGCTGCTTCATCGGCATGTAGTGTGGCGTGACCACCATCTAGAACTACGGTTTTCACGTTGTGATGCTGAAGTTGTGATTGCACCAGAGCAGAGAGATTTTGATCACCGCGCATGATCAACGATGTGTCAGTGAACAAAACTATGAAGGCTGGTTCAGCCTTTCCTGCAAGTGCATCGGCGGCGGCATCGGCTAACTTCAAATGCGCATCACTCGAAATTTCAACGCGCAGCATTTCCAGCGGCAATAACCGAGAATCCTTGTCGCCCGCTTTTAGAAAGCGGCGAAGACCATCAAGGTCCGTTGGATCAGATAATGAATGCGCAAGTGCCATGATGCCTCTTGGGTAGTTAGTATGTTTATACACATTATGAATTTTTATGCAAGTCTGATTTTGTGTGTTTTTAGAATGATAAATTAGCTGCCGCGCAATCCTCGCCATATTGGCCGCATCGCTTTGCGCGCAGCGACATATTGTGGAAAAACGCGATCATATTGGCGTGTCATCTGGGGATCTGGTTGGGTCGATGAACCAAGATACGGATCAACCCAAGTTTGGGCGCAAGCAGCCATGTTGGGGAAAAGCTTTTGCTGTACTGCGGCAATCATTGCAGTTCCAGCTGCCCCGGCCTCTTCGCGCGACATGGTGCGAATATCGGAATTCA
>JAYVPZ010000201.1:0-7731 GCA_043757105.1 Aestuariivirga sp.
ATGATGCAGATTGGATCAGAGCATTGATCCATAAACAAGGTTGCACACCCGTTATCCCGCCAAAATCAAACAGATGCGACTTCATCTACTACAGCAAACGGCAATACAAAAAGCGCAATCTGGTTGAGCGATGTTTCAACAAACTCAAACAGTTCCGCCAAGTTGCCACAAGATACGACCGATACGCATCAGCCTATCTCGCCTTCGCAAAACTCACCGCTGTGCGATTGTGGCTTCGCTTTTATGAGTCTACAGCCTAGTAGGGCATCCGCATCGGCTCAAGTGGCGTTCCCTGGACAGAGCCTGAAGTAGGCTAGCGATTTGAGATGTCTTCTAGCCCAGGCCCGAAAATGGCGCTGTTAACTGCCTTCAGGATATGCAATGATCTTACTTGCCTGGGGGTTCATTTCTCATAGGAGATTAAAATGGCTTTTACCGAGTGGATGATAAGCGGCCCTAGTATCTCTTCCTGTAATTGTGCCTATGGTTGCCCCTGCCAATTCAATGCCCCGCCCACTGATGGCACATGTCGTGCAGCGGTCGGCATGCAGATTGAAAAAGGCCATTATGGCAAAGTTAAACTCGACGGCTTAAAGCTCGCGGAAACCGCAGCATGGCCTGGCCCGATCCATATGGGCCATGGGGAAATCTTGCATATTGTTGATGAACGCGCCAATCCAGAACAACGCGAAGCATTGCTCAAGATCATGTCCGGACAAGACACTGAGCCCGGCGCAACGGTCTTCAATGTTTATACGTCGATGTGTGACAAGGTTCATGAACCGATGTTCAAGCCCATCGCATTCAACGTCAATTTGAAGACGTGCGAAGGGCATTTTAATGTCCCTGGCGTTGTGGATGTAAAAACCGAGGCTATCCGCAATCCAGTGACAAAAAAAACCCATCATGCCAAGGTTTCTTTGCGTCAGGGTTTTGAGTACATAGAAGCAGAATTTGCCAGTGGCACTGTCACTTCCAAGGCACCTATTGCCCTTGCAACCGTGGGGCGCCATGCCCACCTCGCGCAGCTGCATCTGACGGGTCAGGGTATAGTTCGTTGAGTGCTGGCGGTTTTAGGCCGTCAGTCCCGCTATTAGAACACGCTGTCAAATTTGAACGTTGGATCGTCTTGGCAGCACTGACTATGGTTGCTGCATTGGGTCTTATTGCGACTTTGCGGCTGGGTGACGTGCTGATGATGCCGACGGGTTGGATGGGTAGCTCGATCGCCTATCCGGTTCTTCTTTTTGTCATGTGGTGGACCATGATGATGGCGATGATGCTACCATCAGCAGCACCCGCCATTCTCACTTATGGGGCCCTGCGTCGGAAATATTTAGAACAGGGAGCGGCGGTTGCGCCTCTTGCTATTTTTGCTTCTGGCTATGGGGCCACTTGGACTGTTTTTTCTGCAGCGGCCGTGGCGCTGCATTTAGCGCTTAGCCCTTTGGTTTCAATGTCGATGATGATGGCCATAACCAGTGGCGCGATAGGTGGCAGTTTGCTGATTGCTGCTGGACTTTACCAAATGTCACCCTTGAAAGCGGCGTGCCTGCGAAAATGCCAAACACCCTTGTTCTTTCTCGCTCACAACTGGCGCAGTGGCAATGGTGGCGCATTTCGGATGGGTTTGTCCCATGGGCTTTATTGTTTGGGCTGTTGCTGGGTACTCATGGCGCTGTTGTTTTATGGAGGAGTCATGGAACTACGCTGGATCGTCGGACTTGCAATTTACGTTGCTGCCGAAAAACTGATCCCAGCGGGCAACTTAGTCAGCCGTTTCTCTGGACTATTGCTCATTGCTTGGGGCGTTTGGACGATTTACCGAATTGCTGATCCAAGTGTCGTGCTGTGATAGGTTGGCGCTGGACTTTAACAAGATGGTGCGCCCGCGTCTAAAGCTTGCATCATCGCGGCATTGCCGCATAACATCACTCAACAGATGACCAAGAACCTCAATAAAATTGGGCTGCCATTTGTCTCAATTTATCTCACAACGAACACCCGCTGCCTAATGGAGCGGCGATTTACAGGTTAGGCCCGCGCAAGTACTTCGCGGCTTGATGTCGCAATCTGCACCGGAACAAAGCCTGTAGTGTGTCCGCGCTTACCCGTAAGCCCAGCCTCCTTACGCCACCGGAACAGCAAACTCTTGGCAATGCCGTACTTCCTTGCCACAGCCGACACCGATAAATGTTGCGTCTCCTCCACAGCCCGAGGCCGCTCGTCATCAGACCAGCGACGACGCGTCTCAACAACTACGATATTATCTCGAGAGATATGTCCAGACATAGGCACAGAACCAATTACGAGACGATACAATCACCGTCTCACAACGTTCCTTCAATCGCATCGCTCAAAACCAAACAAGGCGGGCGAGACCAGACGTGTGTGGAAACTACAAAGTTCTCGAGATAAATTCAGGCGTAATGATGGAAGCTTTGGGAGAGAGTTATCTCGATATTGTGTATAGCGTTTATGCAGCAGCGCTTGACAAAGTGTTCTCCAACGAGTCTTCAATCTAAAGCGGCGGGCCAGTGCGTTTAGCTTTACCTATTGGCGAAAACGTGTTCACAGATGATCATGATGATCACCATTACCGGCAAAAATAATATTTCTGTGCAGATGGCATAGTTGCTTTTGTGAGACAACTTACCAGCCCCGGCGTTCAGGGCCATGAAAGTGAGAGTGACCAGAATTGTGGTTGAAAGAAAACTATGAGCTGCCATAACGCCGACGAACCAAGATAGCAGGAACGTTCCAATAGCCTGAAGTCCCATTGCACTCGTAAATATTTGATTTACGTCGTTTAGTTTGAGGCCAACTCCTTCGGCCCATTTGGTACCAAACATTTTCGTACTAAACCAAGCCCACCCCAATAGAAACGATATTACAAAGCCGCTGATCACGCTCAGCCAGCCGACGTCAGTTGTCAATTCACTCATGATTCCCTCCATTTTCTATTTTATCGCCCCCAACATAGCCATAGCACATCCGTTGCTAAACGCCACTATTCCTCACCTTCGCGTTGGAGTTTGTGTGATAAAGGTGAATCCCTGAGTTATGGCGTGCAGAGTGTATTTGGTATTTCAAGAATGTTGATCTCTCATAGGAGCAGCATTATATCGTCAATGGCGGAGCTAAAGTGTACCACTGAAGCATCCAGCTTTCCCTCTGCACAATAGACTGGACTTCGGCCCCAAAGGACGCATTGGTGTGACACGAAGACGGTCCATGTTACGGCTGCCCTCAACTGCAAATGACAGCCCGCCCCTTGCGGGCTTGGGATGGTGCAAGGGCCGGATTGGCTGGTCCCGCAAAAAGGACCACCCCAATGGCAAAGAAGCCCAATAAGTATAAACCAACAGCCGCCACCACAAAATCCCAGATCCTGATCGCACTCTTGAAGCGCCCGAAAGGCGCATCAATCGGCGAGTTAGCCAAGGCCTCTGAATGGCAGGCACATTGCGTGCGCGGCTTTCTATCCGGGACGCTGAAGAAGAAGCAGGGATTGGCCATCTCCAGCACCCGAGAAAAAGGTAAAGATCGTCGCTACCACCTCCAACAACAGCACAGTGTTGAAGAAGGGGCAGCATCGTGATTGATGTTCAAAAGGTGTCGGCAGTGCCACTGCCGGAGAGACTAAACCATCTTACAGCGCTGTCGCGCGAACAATTGATCGATCTTTGGACGAAACATTTCAGCAGAGGCCCTCCCAAAGCGTTGAGTACCTCCCTGCTTTTGCGTGCGATGGCTTATTCTCTGCAAGAACGATCCTTGGGCGGCCTGAAGACCAAAGATCAAAAGCTACTGGCTAGATTGAGTGGAGTTGCACAAACTCTGCCGCTTATTCCTAATACCAATGGCGGTGTTCCTCCGCCTGCCATAGATCCTAGCATAGACCGAGGATCCATAGATACGCATAAAAGCGATACACAGCAACATCGTGCTCCGACGAACGTGCCAAAAATCAGCAGCCGCCCTGCTCCGCGTTCTGGCACGAGGTTGATTCGCACCTGGCAGGGCAATTGCCATATCGTCGACGTCGGTAAGGATGGCTTTACGTGGAATGGTAAAGTCTATGCATCACTGACCAAAGTTGCCTTTGCCATCACCGGTGCCCGCTGGTCAGGTCCAAGGTTCTTTCGGACATGAACCGCAAGCGCTGCGCCATCTATACGCGTAAATCCACTGAAGAAGGACTGGAACAAGGATTTAATTCGCTTGATGCCCAGCGCGAGGCTTGTGAAGCCTTCATTTCCAGCCAACGGCACGAAGGCTGGAGCCTCGTCAAAAAAGACTATGATGACGGCGGATATTCGGGAGGTACAATCAACCGCCCTGCCCTTCAGGTTTTGCTCGACGATATAAAGTCAGGAATGATTGACGTAATCGTCGTCTACAAGATTGATCGCTTGACCCGATCACTGACTGATTTTGCCAAGATGGTCGATGTCTTCGATTCCAAGGCCGTATCCTTCGTATCTGTCACCCAGCAGTTTAACACCACGACCTCTATGGGCCGATTGACCTTGAATGTACTTTTATCCTTCGCGCAGTTCGAACGGGAGGTCACTGCGGAACGGATTAGAGATAAGATTGCGGCCTCCAAGAAAAAGGGGCTTTGGATGGGCGGGCAACCGCCGCTGGGATATGATGTTCGCGACAAGATGCTGGTCGTCAATGCCAAAGAGGCTCAACACGTCCGGCGGTTGTTTGACGCCTATCTTGAACTAGGATCGACGAAAGCACTCACGGCTTGGGCGATCGAGAATAACGTTACGACCAAACTGCGCATGAACGCTGATGGCTCTAGGCGGGCTGGCGGCAAGGCTTTCTCGAGAGGCAACCTCCATGCACTGCTGCGTTATCACACTTATGTTGGCCAAGTAGCCCATGCCGGCAAAGTTTACGATGGTAACCACGATGCAATCTTAACCCGCGGCATCTGGGATGAGGTGCAGACCAAGCTTGTTACTTTGCGGCAAGCAGGAAGCGTCAAACATGTCGGAACACGATCCAAAGCCCTGACCGGATTACTGTTTGATGAAACAGGTGACAGACTCACACCTGTCCATGCCACCAAGCAAGGAAAAAGATATCACTACTATATCTCCAGGCGGTTGATCGAAATTGATTCATCTGACACGTCTGGCTGGAGACTGCCCGCCGGAACACTTGAGACTGCTGTTGCTGATGGCATCATGGCTTTCTTGCAAGACACGCAAGCCCTCGTTGAGGTTTTACAAGGAGGTGATCAACACCCTCGCATCGAAACACACTTATTAAATCAGATTATCAAGAGCGTTAATCAACTTATTGATCAAACGCGTAAATTAGCTGAAGTGGACTGCCTTTCCATGCTTCTACCGTTGATCGAACGGATCGATATACGCTCTGGCCACATGATCATTGGGATACGCATGACCGTTTTGCGCAACGAAGTCGCCCTTGGCAGCCCACCTTGCGACGACGATCAAGGCGCAATTTATAATTTGGATGTTCCATTCCAAGTCAAGCGCCGGGGTGTGGAAACCCATCTGATTGTCAAAAACGGGCCAACTGTAAAGCATCACATTGATCAAACTCTTGTGTGCAGTATTGCCAAAGCGCGGCGCTGGTTTCTGGAGCTCAGCGATAACGCCGCTCCATCAGTTAAGGCCATTGCTGCGCGCGAAAACATCGCCGCCAGTGAAGTCAGTCGCCAGCTGCCCCTCGCCTTCCTCTCACCCAAGATCGTCATAAAAATTCTCCAGGGCCATCAGCCGATTGATCTCACAACAAAGCGTCTGCAACGGCTACCGGATCTTCCTTTGGATTGGGCTGAACAGGCAAGGCTTCTCGGGTTCGGGGAACTCTAAAGCAACATTACACTACGCAATCACAGTCACATTAATCACTTTGAAAACCTGATCTCCACCGACTTCACAGCTAGATTGATGGTGCGCGTGGCAGAGTTATTCCCGGCAATAGTTTGTTTATCGAGGTGCTTAATCGCAGAAGAAAATTGTTCCCCCGCAAACGGTGTGGACCCCAAATTGAGCTAACAGAGACGTTTCGCCAAAAGCCGCATGAAAGCCGTCTCTTATATGAATCCGGTGCCACACCGCAAAGAGAAAGCCCTCAAAATCCCGGCAAATAGGGCCTTCTCTCCCAATAACGGAAAGAAGGCCCGAAATGCAGGACTGGTTGGTGGGCCCACCAGGACTCGAACCTGGAACCAAGCGGTTATGAGCCGCTGGCTCTAACCATTGAGCTATAGGCCCCCAAAGGTTTATGCGGCATGGCTACATCATTTTTAAAAGCTATGCTAGAACTTCCATATGAAAATCAAAAATCTTAGTCCCGAAGCTGCTGTCGAGCAGCTTATTGCTCTCCATGCCAAGGCCACCAAAGCTTTAAAGTCTGCTTTGGACGCGTATTTTGAAAATCGCACAGCACCAACAACAGCGCAGCGTGCCGATTTTTGTTATCCAGAATTACGGGTGACCTATATCGTCCATGGCCTTCAGCCATCCATCGCCAGAGCTTATGCCAAATTTCAAGGCCCCGGCACTTATGTCACAACAATCACCCAACCCGCGCATTTTAAACGCTACTTGGTGTCGCAGCTTTATCATTTGGTCACAGATTATGACGCCAAAATTGAAGTTGGCATGTCAAAACAAGAAATCCCCTACCCCTATGTGCTCGAAAGCGGCAATGACTTAGGCAAGGGCGATGTGACGGCCGCGGAACTGGCACTGCACTTTCCGATTCCAAAATTGGCTTTGGTGGGGGATGAAATTGCGGATGGGCAATGGGACCAAACCAACGGCGATCCCCTGCCACTCGCTTTGTTCGATGCTGTCCGAATCGACTACTCACTTAAGCGATTGCAACATTATACGGGTGTTCATTGGAAACATGTGCAGCCATGGATTTTGCTCACCAATTATCATCGCTATGTCGATCAATTCATCAAATGGGGCATTGAACAATTGGGCCAACCCAGCCCCTATGAAGCGCTTCACCTTCCGGGCGGCGGCACGATTGCGCGCGGCATGAGCAAGACCGAAATCGAAAAAATATTAGGCGCAAGCCAATGGCATAAATTTCAAATGCCAGCCTATCACCTTGCTCGCAATGATGGCGAAGGCGGCGTAACGCTTGTTAACATCGGCGTCGGCCCATCCAACGCCAAAAATATGGCCGACCATTTGGCCGTGTTGCGCCCGCATTGTTGGTTGATGATTGGCCATTGTGGCGGGCTTCGTCAATCGCAACGCATCGGCGATTATGTTTTAGCCCATGCCTATTTACGCCAAGACCATATTTTGGATTCAGTGCTGCCAACAGAAATTCCAATACCCGCGCTGGCCGAAGTGCAACTGGCGTTGCAACATGCCGCTGCTGAAGTGACAGGCGAATCAGGTGATGCATTAAAAGCCCGTCTGCGCACGGGAACCGTGGTGACCTATGACGATCGCAACTGGGAACTTCACTGGAGCCAAGAGAGAAAGCGCATCAATCTTTCGCGCGCTATTGCTGTGGATATGGAATCAGGAACACTGGCCGCGCAAGGTTATCGCTTCCGCGTTCCTTATGGCACCTTGCTTTGCGTTTCAGACAAACCTTTGCATGGCGAAATTAAATTGCCAGGTGCTGCAAATGCGTTTTATGACCGTGCCGTGGCTGAACACTTGATGATCGGTTTGGCATCAATCGACAAGCTCCGCGCCAGCCGCGAAG
>JAYVPZ010000202.1:0-2013 GCA_043757105.1 Aestuariivirga sp.
ACATCAAAAATTTCACTCATGCCTCAACATTCCACACTGGCACCATAAAATCCATGGTGTTTGCGACTTGGCAGAGATGAAAATAACGCTATGTTGAATGTCACTTCGTCAAATCCGTCATTCCCGCCTGCGCGGGGATGACGGCCGAGAGGGAGCCGTAAAAATAGGAATCCCTCCATGGCACAATTCAATCAACCTACATCTGGTTTAGTCACGCCGCGTTTTGGCGGCTTGTCCACATTCTTCCGCCTGCCGCATGTGGCGCTGGAGCAAGCGCAGAAAATAGATATTGGCATTGTTGGCGTTCCTTGGGATGGCGGCACGACCAATCGCCCGGGCCCGCGCCATGGCCCCCGTCAGATGCGTGATCAATCAGCCATGGTGCGGCGCATGCACCAGATTACGCAAGTTGTGCCCTATGATTTGGCCAATGTGGCTGATCTGGGTGATTGCCCAGTGAATCCGGCCAATGTGGATGACGCGCTCAACCGGGTCGAAACCTATTTCAAGAAATTGGTGGCGCAAGGGATTAGGCCCCTATCGGCAGGCGGCGATCACTTGTGTTCGCTGCCGATTTTGCGCGCCGTCGGCGAAAAGAAGCCTGTGGCGATGATTCATTTTGATGCCCACACAGATTTATATGACTCCTATTTCGGCGGTTTCAAATATACCCACGGCACACCGTTTCGCCGCGCCATTGAAGAAGGTGTGCTTGACCCCAAGCGCACCATTCAAATTGGCCTTCGCGGTTCTATGTATGACAATGATGATTTTGAATATGGTGAGAAAATGGGTGTGCGCATGGTGCGCATTGAAGAGGCCATGGAAAAAGGCCCCAAGGCGATCATGGCCGAAGCCCGCAAGATTGTGGGCGACTCGGACGTTTATGTGAGCTTCGACATTGATATGCTTGACCCAGTTTACGCGCCCGGCACTGGCACACCGGAGATTGGCGGGTTCACCACATTCCAAGCCCAACAAATGCTGCGCGAAATGCGCGGGCTAAATATCGTGGGCGCCGATGTGGTTGAGGTGTCACCACCGTTTGATCCATCTGGCATGACGGCTTATGCGGGCACAGTTATGATGTTTGAAATTTTGTGTTCAATGGCGGAGGCAGTTGCAAAAAATAGGCGCTAATGTCCAATGCCATTGCGACTGGCAGCGATGGCTTGTTGTTCAACAACGCGCTTGCGCAAAACTCCTGCCGCATCGGCAACTTTATAGATTATGTTTTCTTCGTTTTGATGAAGGTCATGATCGCAAAGCGCCACATCCCATAACATGCCAATCAGCTGTGTGCGGTCTTCAATACTCAGAAGTTCTGGCAAATGCCGCGCTAATATTTCAACGCCACCATGGGGTGCCTTTTGATGGGCAAACGCCAGCGCACGGGTCAGAGATTCTTTGGCGAACTGAAATTTCGAACTTAAATGTTGCTCAAGATGTTCCATCTCAACTTTGCGTATTAGACCGTCTGCAGGAACGATTGAGCTCAGGACAGCAGCCAGTAAAAGTCGGCGTTGTTGTGGATTAAGCTTGGCAAAGCCATTTGGTGTAGAAATTTTTTCAATTATTTGCGTTATGGCAATCTGGTTGGTTTCGTTGACCAAGCCATAGTCTTTCTTTGAATCCGTCATTTAGTGCCCCCACTATCTTGTCGCATATTGCGAAAATCTGGTTTCGCTCAGCATCCTACAATGATTTCCATTGAGTGGGAATCACCAACTGTGCTTAGAGCTTTTAGTCATGAATCAAACCTTAATTTTTGTTGAACAGAAGTTGATTACATTGCGAACAGTTACCAAGGTGCTGATTTGTTTGGTGCTTGGCATCGTTTCAGCGCTTGCAATGCCCCCGATTGATGCGTGGTGGATTTTGGGATTCACTTTTCCAATTCTCTTTTTGTTGATGAAGGCCATGTCCCCTCATCAATCATTCCTGTTTGGATGGCTGTTCGGTGTTGGATATTTTTTAGTGGCGCTGCATTGGATTGGCTTTGCATTCCTCGTG
>JAYVPZ010000203.1:0-2009 GCA_043757105.1 Aestuariivirga sp.
CTTCGCCATTTCATGCGAGAACATCATGTAAGCCCGCGCCGCATCATCTTCAGATGAAATGGCAAGGGCGATGATTTCTTGTTCGGTAAGGTCGGAAAAGGATTTCATGATGACTCTGTTTAGAGTGATTCAGATCTAGTGTGAACCCCTAAACCCGTCATTCCGACGAAAGCCGGAATCCAGAGCCACATGCGCGATGTTTTCGGTACGGTTCCGTTAATGAACTGGATCCCGACTTTCGTCGAGATGACGATAACCAAAGAAACTCAGTTCTCATCCATCTTCAACGCCGCAATAAACGCTTCTTGTGGAATTTCCACTTTGCCGAATTGGCGCATTTTCTTTTTGCCTTCCTTCTGTTTGTCCAGAAGTTTGCGTTTGCGTGAAATGTCGCCGCCGTAACATTTGGCGGTCACGTCCTTGCGCATCGCTGACAGTGTTTCACGCGCCACAACCTTGCCACCAATCGAAGCTTGAATTGGAATTTTAAACATATGGCGCGGGATCAAGTCTTTCAATTTTTCGCACATCACGCGTCCACGCTGTTCGGCGCGCGTGCGGTGAACCACCATTGAAAGCGCATCAACGGGTTCTTCGTTCACCAATATTGAAAGCTTCACCAGATCAGCCGCCACATAGTCAGTCATCTTATAGTCGAACGAGGCATAGCCCTTGGACACTGATTTCAAGCGATCATAAAAATCGAACACCACTTCATTGAGCGGCAATTCATAAACCACCATGGCGCGCGCGCCCGCATAAGTGAGCTGCTTTTGACGGCCGCGACGGTCTTCACACAGTTTCAGAACCGAGCCCAAATATTCATCGGGAACCAGAATTGTGGCTTCAATCCATGGCTCGTTCATGGCGGTGATCGTTGAAACTTCCGGCATATCAGCAGGGTTGTGCATATCAACATGATTGCCGTCACGCAGATCAATTTTGTAAATGACCGATGGTGCAGTCGTGATGATTTCAACATTGAACTCGCGCTCAATGCGCTCACGCACAATTTCCAAATGAAGCAGCCCTAAGAAGCCGCAGCGGAAACCAAATCCCAAAGCGGCTGACGTTTCCATTTCATAGGAGAAGCTGGCATCGTTCAGACGCAACTTGCCCATGGCATCGCGCAGGTCTTCAAACTCAGAGGCATCAACTGGAAAGAAACCAGCAAACACCACGGATTGTGCTTCTTTAAAATCGGGAAGCGCTTGCGCTGTTGGGTTTTTATCTTCCGTCACGGTATCGCCGACGCGCGTATCAGCAACTTCTTTGATCGCACCTGTAAAGAACCCGATTTCACCTGGGCCTAATTCATCGACGACAACTTTTTTGGGCCGCGACACACCAACGCGTTCAACTGGGTAAAGCCCACCTGTGCCCATCATCCGCACGCGCATGCCTTTTTTGAGCACGCCATCAATGATACGCACCAAAACCACAACGCCCAGATAAGTATCATACCAGCTGTCGACCAGAAGCGCTTTGAGTGGCGCATCGCGGTTGCCCTTAGGTGCAGGCAGGCGCTTAACAATGGCTTCCAAAACATCTGGCACACCAAGGCCCGTCTTGGCCGAAATCATGACGGCCTCTGACGCGTCAATGCCGATCACATCTTCAATCTGTTGTTGAATGCGTTCGGGCTCCGCCGCAGGCAAATCCACTTTATTAAGAACCGGAATAATCTCGTGGTTGTTGTTGATGGCCTGATACACATTGGCCAGTGTTTGTGCTTCCACGCCTTGGGATGCATCGACAACCAACAGCGAGCCTTCGCAGGCAGCGAGAGACCGCGACACTTCATAAGCAAAATCCACATGGCCTGGCGTGTCGATTAAATTCAACACATAGTCTTTGCCGTCCTTGGATTTGTAATCAAGGCGCACAGTGTTAGCCTTGATGGTTATGCCACGTTCGCGCTCAATATCCATCGAGTCGAGAATCTGGTCCACCATCTCGCGGTCAGACACAGCCCCGCAGAGCTGGATCAAACGATCAGCCAATGTGGA
>JAYVPZ010000204.1:0-2005 GCA_043757105.1 Aestuariivirga sp.
TGATCAAGCGTCACCAAGCGTTTTGAAATGCGCGCTTGCTCGGCAAATTCAATCAGATTTTCGCGGCGCTTGTTTTGTTTAATCTCGGAAGCTTTTTCGAGAAGCGTTTCGAGATTGCCATAGAGATTGATCAACTCTGCACCGGTTTTGAGACCAATGCCCGGCACACCAGGAACATTATCAATAGAGTCTCCCGCCAGCGCTTGCACTTCAATTACCTTATCAGGCGTTACGCCAAATTTCTCGAACACTTCCGCGTCAGAAATTTCTTTGTCCTTCATTGTGTCCAGCAACATGACACCTGGCTTCACCAACTGCATCAAATCTTTATCAGAAGTCACAATGCGCACGGTGGCACCCGCTTCCACCGCCTGTCTGGTATAAGTGGCGATCAAATCATCGGCTTCATAGTTTTGCATTTCAACGCAAGCCACGTTGAAAGCTCTCGTGGCTTGGCGGATCAAACCAAATTGCGGGCGCAAGTCCGCCGGGGCATCGGGCCGATGCGCTTTATATTCTGGGTAGAAATCATTGCGAAACGTTTTGCTCGAATGATCAAAGATCACAGCTAAATGCGTTGGCTTCTTATCGCTGCGAGTTTCGCTGAGCAGCTTCCACAACATATTGCAAAAGCCTTGCACAGCACCCACAGGCAAGCCGTCACTCTTGCGCGTGAGCGGCGGCAGAGCATGATAGGCCCTGAAAATATAACCTGAACCATCTATCAGATAGAGATGGTCACCTTGTTTTAACTGCGATTGGTTTGACATGATTTGCACTATGCCACCATGCCCCAGACTTTTCCAGCTTTGCCCAATTTGGCCTTGTGAATAAGAATTTGAAACTTGTGTCCTTTGTAAACCAGAACAGAAAAACAGGCCCAATCACACCGCAGGCTGTAACCACCAGTGATATTAAACCAATATCAAATTGTGGAAATAGTTTTAGCAGTACTGATCGTGACGCGGCCATGAATACAAAAAATGCGAGATAAATTACAATTGAGTTTTGCCCACAATAGCGCAACGCCTCCGCAAGTCTGAATTTCGAAAGCAGAACGCCCGTGCTGATCACTGCACATGCGCCAAACACGCCCAACATCAGATTAAGCCCCGGAACATTGCTGAGGCCTGCCTGAACCATTTGGGCGTTTGCAACACCCCAGATCAGCAAGCCCGAAAGAATGACAGCAATCGATCTAGTATTAACTTGAGCCGCAAAAGAAAAAATAGGTTTGGCTAACCAATAACCCAGATAGAAGTAGACAAACCGAGAAGCAAATTCATCAATCATTAACCAGCCCGTATCAATGCGCAGTGAGAGCAAAACGACACCGAAGATAAATATGATCAAAGGTGACACATCGCGAAGAGCCTTAGTGAGCACAAAGAAAATTGGCAAAAGATAGATGAACCAAAGCGTGCCGAACGGCTCGACAAAACCCTCAAAGAAAACTTGGGAAGCACCGAAAACACCTTCGATACCGCATACCAAACAGGCTTTGAAGACCGTTTGGATGAAGAGCCACAACACATAAAAATAGAGAAAATGCAAAACTTTGCGATCAACATATTCGCGCCATGGTTTGTTAATGCCGCTTGATAGGAACAGGCCTGAAATCATAAAAAAATCTGGCATACGGAACGGTTTCGCCCAATCAATAAAGGGATGCAGCCAAGAAATTGCACCCGTTGCCTTTTCCACGCCAAGCGTTGAATGCATCATCACGACCAAAATAATGCATATACCCTTGGCATAATCGACCCAATCGATACGACTCGTTAATCTGCTGTTTACCATGATGACCTTGCCTGTCCCGTTGCGGTACAGGATATGTAACCGCACTAGTCACACCGCATAGAATGCGCCAACTTGATGGGGTTCACGCAAGCGTGAGACTGATGTGTCAATGCAAGCAACTGATAGAAAGTAAACGCGGCATATTTATCGGCTATAGTGTTGCGTGTAATTATCGATTTTAAGGATTGGAGCAAAACATGAGGCA
>JAYVPZ010000205.1:0-1998 GCA_043757105.1 Aestuariivirga sp.
AAAGGGTTTTCAGGGTTCCATGCAAGCTTGGTTTCAAAGAACCTTGCCAGCAAGGCATCATACATGAGAATGCGGCCTGTCAAGCTTTCGCCAATCTGCAAAATTTCTTTGATCGCTTCCATCGCCTGAATGGAACCAAGAATGCCCGGCAGAGCGCCCAATATGCCAGCTTCTTCACAAGCCGGAAATAATCCGCGTTCGGGTAGATCGCCAATGAAACAACGATAGCTTGGAAATGGATCGCCTGATGGTGATTTTAAATAAGGTTTGAAGGTTGAAATATGGCCATCAAATTGCCCGACCGCGGCAGAAACCAAAGGCTTCTTGGCAAAGTAACAGGCATCTGCAACCAGAAACCGCGTGTTGAAATTATCGCAGGCATCGCACACCACATCATATTGACTGATGAGTGCGATAGCGTTTTCAGCTTCGATACGCTGTGAATGCTGCTCCACATTCACATGTGGATTTATGGCATGCATCATCTCGGCGGCACTTTGGGTTTTAAGTTTTCCGATTGTTGCCGTGGTGTGAATCACTTGGCGCTGTAAATTAGAAAGCGAAACGGTGTCATGATCGCAAATCCCAATTGTGCCGATACCAGCAGCAGCGAGATAAAGTAAAATCGGTGCGCCCAAACCACCAGCACCTATAACTAAAACTTTCGCGCCCTTTAATTTATTCTGCCCAGGCCCGCCGACTTCAGGAAGTACTATGTGTCTGGCGTAACGTTCAATCTCTTCGGACGACAGCGTCATCAACTTTTACCCGATGAACCAAAGCCACCAATGCCGCGCGGAGTCTCATCAAGCGCTGACACTTCTTCAATCGTCACTTGTGGCACAGGTACGATTACCATCTGCGCAATGCGGTCTCCGCGCGCGATAACAAAATCATCTTCGCCGTGATTGATCAAAGGCACTTTAATTTCACCACGATAATCACAATCAATTGTGCCGGGGGAATTCAGAACTGTCACACCCTGTTTCACAGCAAGGCCAGAGCGCGGGCGTACCTGAGCTTCAAACCCATGCGGCAGAGCTATCGCAATTCCAGTGGTCACTAAAGCGCGCGAATGAGGTTTAATCGTAAGCGCTTCAGCAGAACGCAAATCCATACCAGCAGCGCCCGCAGTGGCATAGGATGGCAAAGCCAAATCTGCACCATGGGCAAACCGCATAATTTGCACTTTCATTTCAGTAAGCCTGCGATATGCGCCATTAAACGCTGCGCCACTTCGACTTTGGAGAGCTGCGGCCAATCTTCAACGTCTTTGGCGCTCACCAAATGCACAATATTTTTATCGCCACCAAACACACCTGAGTTTTCGCACACATCATTGGCGATGATAAGGTCGCAGCCCTTCTTGGCCAGTTTGGCTTTGGCATGTTCAATGACTTTTTCGGTCTCTGCAGCAAACCCAACAACCAATTTCGCGCGCGCTTTTCCTGCCTTTGAAAGGGTCGCTAAAATATCGGGGTTTTCAATAAATGAAAGTGAGGGCATTTCGCCTGATTTAGATTTTTTGATTTTATTTGAGGCCGCATTGGCCACTTTCCAATCAGCCACAGCAGCAGCACAGATCGCAACATCAAATGTGCCACCACAAGCGGCCAACATTTCGTCGGCAGTCTCCACATTCACAACTGTGATGCCAGATGGTTTGGCCAATGACACTGGCCCCGAAACCAAAGTCACCTCAGCGCCTAAATCCCTTGCCGCTTGGGCAATCGCATAGCCTTGCTTACCTGATGAATGATTTGATATGTAACGCACCGGATCAATTGGCTCGCGCGTCGGGCCAGCAGTGATTAAAATCTTTTTGCCCTTGAGATGCTGCTCTGCTGGCGACAACAGTTTTTCAATCTCTACTAAAATCTCAACAGGTTCAGCCATGCGTCCCGGGCCAAACTCGCCGCAAGCCATATCGCCCTCATTGGGGCCAACAAAATGAATGCCATCTGACTTCAACGTTGCGATGTTTCGTTGCGTGGCCGT
>JAYVPZ010000206.1:0-1993 GCA_043757105.1 Aestuariivirga sp.
AAAGGATGCGGCATGGCAATCACCTCCGCGCATATTGAATCACGTCGCACCTGATTTGGGAATCAAATTCGACTCAGGCAGACCATCCGAGGCTCTAAACCATCCTGGATCAAAAAATCCACAGATCAGACAATGTTCGAACGCATAAACTTTATGAGGCCCCGAGTTATATTTACACATATTGTCTGCATAAATTAATGGAGACGGAACTCTTCCGGTTTTACAGTTGTAGATGTTAAACGCCTTACCTAATTGGCTTGTTACAATCTCCTGACTATCCAAAACATTAATGTCTTCATAATGCTGCTTTCTCTTGTAAGAATCCGCGACCTCATAAGTTGCAAATAATAATGACGCAAAGGTACCCGCGATTGCAATTCTAGGCGCGCTGACTTTCACCTCAACCCCAATCTCTCCCGCGCAGCACTTGCCAAAAATGCTGACCGCGTGAGCCCACGATTTTGCGCCTTGTTGTCAATCGCTTCTAACAATCCTGCATCAAAGGTGAGATTGGCGCGAACGGTGCGGCCTGCATCTAAAATCACCGAAAGCATAACCGCCGCTTCATTGTTGTTGGCATCAAACTCTCCAGCCTTGATGATGGAAGCTAAGTTATGCGCTTTGGGTTGGGCTAAGCCTTTGCCCAAATGCAACGCCAACCATTCACGCGCAGCTGAAGTTGCATCTTCAATAGCCGCCTCAGCACTGGCCCCGCCGCCATAGCAGCCGGGCAAATCTGGAATGCGCAGCAATCACCAATCCGGCGTTCTATCCCCACCAACAAACTGAGCACTCTTAGCCGTATATTCAAACAGCTCGATGCGCGATCCAGAAGGATCAGCCAGCCAAGCTTGATAAGCGTCATCGACACCATACTTCTTATCGGTGACTGCAACACCCTCTTTGCGCAAATGCACGATGGCATCGTCGAGGTTGTTGACTTCGAGGCAGATGTGGTTGACTTGGCCGGGGATGGGGAATGGCGCGTCTTTGTTGAAGAACACTTCAATGTAGGTTCGCCCGCCCGTTGCCAAATAAAAACCGACACGGTGCTATGGTTTGTCAAAGTTAAACACCTTTTCCAAACCCAATATGCGGCAATAAAAATCTTCCGACTTGGCTAGATCGTGAGACATCACTGCGGCATGTGCCATTTGTTTGATGAGTTTCATGCGGCCAGTTCCTTTTCAATGATGCTCAACTCATCATGAGTGAAAGAGGGAGCTTTGAGCGCGCCCACGCAATCTTCAATCTGTTCAGGCCGCGATGCGCCAATCAGCGCCGAAGTAATCCACTTCTCGCGCAACACCCAAGCGATGGCCATCTGTGCAAGTGTTTGCCCGCGTGCTTCAGCGATCAAATTTAATCGTTTTATTTTCGCGATCAATGCAGGCTCAATCTGCTCGGCCTTCAAGAATTTACCAGTGGTTGCGCGGCTGCCTTTGGGAATGCCGCCCAAATATTTATTGGTCAACAAACCTTGCGCCAATGGCGAAAACACAATCGTGCCCATGCCATTTGCATCCGCTGCTTCAAACGCGCCGCCGATTTCTGGTTCACGCTGCAACATATTATAACGCGGTTGGTGGATCAGGCATGGCGTACCCAGCTCTTTCAAAATCCGCGCCGCCTCGCAAAGTGCTGCCGCCGGATAATTTGATATGCCCACATAAAGCGCCCTGCCCGAGCGCACAGCAGTATCCAGCGCACCCATGGTTTCTTCCAGTGGCGTATTCGGATCAAAGCGGTGCGAATAAAAAATATCCACATAGGGGATGCCCATCCGCTTCAGACTTTGATCCAAGCTGGACAGCATATATTTGCGGCTGCCCCACTCGCCATAAGGCCCATCCCACATGTGATAACCAGCCTTGGTGGAGACGACCATCTGGTCGCGGTGGCTTTTGAAATCCATCTTCAAAATCTTGCCGAAGGCTTCCTCAGCAGAACCAGCAGGCGGGCCATAATTATTGGCCAAATCAAAATGGGTGAT
>JAYVPZ010000207.1:0-1990 GCA_043757105.1 Aestuariivirga sp.
CATCATGGCTAAACCAGCAACCAAAAAACACAAAATCGCATTACTGACCGCAGGCGGTTTGGCCCCATGCCTGTCTGCAGCGGTTGGTGGTTTGATCCATGAGTATGCCAAGAAACTGCCAAAGGCTGACATCATTGGTTATCGCAATGGTTACATGGGCCTGCTTAAAGGCTGGTCGATCAAAGTAACGCCTGCTGCCCGCCGCCAAGCTTTGACATTGCTGGAACACGGTGGTTCACCCATTGGCAACAGCCGCGTAAAATTGACCAATGTGAAGGATTGCATCAAGCGCGGCCTTGTTCAGGAAGGCCAGAACCCCTTGCATGTGGCTGCTGAACAATTGGTCAAGGATGGCATAACTATTTTGCACACAATCGGCGGCGATGACACCAACACAACAGCTGCTGACTTGGCCGCATACCTCGGCGCAAACAATTATAGTCTCACTGTGGTCGGACTTCCCAAGACTGTAGATAATGATGTGATCCCCATCAAACAAACTCTCGGTGCCGTGACGGCAGCAGAGCAGGGCGCAATCTTTTTTGAAAATTGCATCAATGAACAATCCACCAATCCGCGCATGTTGTTGATCCATGAAGTGATGGGCCGCAACTGTGGCTGGTTAACTGCTGCTACGGCAGACACTTATCGCAAGCGCCTCAAAAAATTGAAGTTCGTGCCTGACCTAAATCTTTCGATGGCGCACAAAGATATTGACGCGGTTTATGTTCCAGAAATTGCCATCGACTTGGAGTCAGAAGCCAAGCGCTTGAAAAAGATCATGGACAAGAAAGATTGCGTCACTATCTTTTTGTCGGAAGGTGCTGGCGTGAATGACATCGTGGCAGAGATGAAAGCGCGAGGTGAAGAAGCCGAGCGCGATGCATTTGGTCACGTGAAAATAGACAAGATCAACCCGGGCGCATGGTTTGCCAAACGTTTTGCCGACATGGTGAATGCCGAAAAAACCCTCGTACAGAAATCGGGTTATTTTGCGCGGTCAGCCAAAGCCAACAAGGAAGATTTGGCTTTGATCAAGCTGATGGTGAAGCACGCCGTTAAATCTGGCCTCAAAGGCGAAAGCGGCGTTGTGGGTCATGATGATGACAAGAAAAACATACTTCGCACGATTGAGTTTCCGCGCATCAAAGGCGGCAAAGAGTTTGATACCAAAACGAAATGGTTTGAAAAGCTGCTGAAAGACATCGGGCAGCCAAAGGGTAAGGAAGTTAAAGTCGAACACTGACACTCACCCGCCACTATGCTAGATCACTGTCATGGACTTTGATCTCGCACTCGTGTTGGCAGTTGATTGTTCTTCAAGCGTGGATGCTGGTGATTATCACTTGCAGATGTTTGGTATTGCCGACGCGCTGCGCCAACCGCAGATTTTAGATGCCATCCAATCGGGTGCTAATCAACGCATCGTTTTTTCGCTCGTTCACTGGTCAACAAAACTGAGCCAGAAAATTGTTATGAAATGGCGGAAGTTAGAGACAAAGGTCGACCTGTTTGAAACCGCAGCAAACATTGAAAAAGCCGAGCGCCAATGGTTGATCGGTGGAACGGGATTGGCCGCGGCAATTGATTTTTGTGTGGCACTCCATGCAAAGTTACCCGGCCAAGCCGAACGTCGCGTGATCGATGTGTCAGGTGATGGCGAAGACAATGATGGTGGTGACGTGCCATATTCGCGCGATGCAGCGCTCGTTAAAGGAATCACCATAAACGGCCTGCCTATTCTTGACGGTTCGCGTTTTATTGAAGCTTATTATCGTTACCGCGTCATCGGCGGTCCGGGCTCATTCGTCATGCCTGCAGCAAACTCATCAGCTTTCAAAGAGGCAATGGCGCAGAAATTGCTGAAAGAAATCGGGCCGCAAATGGCGTGAACTAACGCGCTGCCCAAAGTAGTCCGCGCCGCACAATTTCTTTCATTTGCGGCACTGCAAATTCATCTGCTGTATGGCCAAGCGCCGAATAAAACACA
>JAYVPZ010000208.1:0-7620 GCA_043757105.1 Aestuariivirga sp.
GAAAATCCGTTTCAATGTCGGCAAGCTGGTGCTGACCTCAAAACTCATTGACGGCACCTTCCCCGATTATGAACGCGTGATCCCGCGCAACAATGATAAATTCTTGGATGCTGATACTAAGACTTTCGCAGAAGCCGTCGACCGCGTGTCCACCATCTCGTTCGAAAAAAGCCGCGCTGTGAAATTGAACATCTCGGCTGGCAAATTGACCCTCACTGTCAACAACCCAGACTCCGGCTCAGCCGAAGAAGAAATCCCGGTGACATACGACCGCGACCCCATCGAAATCGGTTTCAATTCGCGCTACCTCATGGATGTGGCCGCCCAAGTGTCCGCCTCCACCATGCGCTTTGAACTCAATGATTCAGGCTCACCCACCGTGATCAAAGATCCTGACGACGCCAAGTCGCTTTATGTGCTCATGCCGATGCGGGTGTGATAAAGTTCGTACGTGAACTTGCACTATAGAATCAACCGCCTCACCCTCTCAGATTTTCGCAATTATCCAACGTTGCGGATTGAAACATCGCGCCCACTTGTGGCCCTCACAGGCCAAAACGGTGCTGGCAAAACCAATGTGCTGGAAGCGCTCTCGCTGCTCGTCCCGGGTCGGGGCCTCCGAGGTTCCGCCTTCAATGTGATCGCCAGATTAAATGGCTCTAGTTCGTGGGCCGTGGCCGCCGACATTGAAACTCCAGAAGACGAATATAAAATTGGCACCAGCTTCGAAGGTGATCCCACATCCGAAGATGGTGGCAACACGGGCCGCAACGCCATGGTTGACGGCGAAGTGCAACGTTCCTCCGGTGTTCTCACCAACTATCTCAAAATGCTCTGGCTCACCCCCGCCATGGACAGATTATTTGCTGGCCCTGCTTCCGATCGCCGCCGCTTTTTCGACCGGCTGGTGGCCGCCTTTGATGCCCATCATGGCGCGCGGGTTTCAGCTTTCGAAAAGCTCATGCGCGAGCGTAATTTTCTGCTGCAAGACCCGCGCTGCGATTATGTCTGGCTCACCTCGATTGAGCGCCAAATGGCTGAGCACGCCATCGCCATTACCTCGGCCCGAAATGCTGCTGCCAGCACGCTGGCCAAACACTTTGCGGGCCACGCCGATTCCAGCCCTTTTCCATGGGGAATCCTGCAGCTTGTGGGCGATATTGAGCAGCTTTCCGCGCATATTCCCGCCGTGCAAGCGGAAGAAGAATATGCTAAAATTCTGTACGATTCGCGCAATGTGGATCGTGCTCAACAACGCACTTTAAAAGGCCCTCATAGAACTGATTTTTCAGTCACCCATGGCCCCAAAAATGCCCCCGCTGAACTCTGTTCCACGGGTGAACAAAAGGCCTTGTTGATCGGGTTGATTTTGGCGCAAGCGCGCAGTGTGAAAGAGTTGGTGGGGGCCGCCCCGGTTCTGTTGCTTGATGAAGTAGCAGCGCATTTGGATAGCGATCGGCGGCGCGGTTTGTTTGAAGCTTTAACCGAGCTTGGTGTGCAGGCCTGGATGACGGGCACGGATGAAAATTTGTTTCACGAGGCGGGGGCTGCATCAGCGCTCTATCATGTGGAACATGGATCGATTGTGGAAGTGAAATAATGACGAACGAAGAAATGGGCGAAACTGAACAACAAGCCAATGATCGCCGCGCCGAAGCCATCGCAGATTATGGTGCGGACTCAATCAAGATCCTCAAAGGTCTTGATGCAGTGCGTAAAAGGCCCGGCATGTATATCGGTGACACAGACGATGGCTCAGGCCTACATCACATGGCCTATGAAGTCATCGACAACGGCATTGATGAAGCCCTCGCTGGCCACGCTACACATGTCACTTTGACTCTGAACGCCAATGGCTCCGTCACCATCACAGATAATGGTCGCGGCATTCCAACCGATGTTAAACAAGATGACGATGTAGATCCCAAACGCTCCGCCGCTGAAATTGTGATGACCGAGCTTCACGCGGGCGGCAAGTTTGACCAAAACTCATACAAAGTTTCAGGCGGCCTCCACGGCGTAGGCGTTTCCGTGGTGAACGCTTTATCTGTGAAACTCGAACTCACTATTCACCGCAACGGCAAAACCCATTACATGAGTTTCACCCACGGTGTTCCCGATGCACCACTCAAAGTGATTGGTGATTCAAACGGCAAGCGCGGCACCGAAGTGACGTTTTTGCCGAGCACCGAAACCTTCACCAAAACTGAATTTGATTTTGCAACACTTGAACACCGCTTGCGCGAACTCGCCTTCCTCAATTCTGGTGTGCGCATTCTCATCACCGATAAGCGCCATGTGGAACCGCATGTGGTTGAGCTGTTCTATGAAGGCGGCATTGTTGAGTTTGTAAAATATCTCGACCGCACCAAGCAGGGCCTCATCGCCAAGCCAATCATGATTTCGGGCGAGCGTGACGGCATCACCATGGAATGCGCATTGTGGTGGAATGATAGTTACCATGAAGGCGTATTCTGCTTTACCAACAACATTCCGCAGCGCGATGGCGGTACGCATTTGGCGGGCTTTC
Organism: Aestuariivirga sp.; assembly: GCA_043757105.1. Taxonomy (GTDB): domain Bacteria; phylum Pseudomonadota; class Alphaproteobacteria; order Rhizobiales; family Aestuariivirgaceae; genus Aestuariivirga. The sequence continues at coordinate 2,531 of JAYVPZ010000208.1, forward strand.
GTGGCGGGCTGACACGCATCATCAACACCTATGCCACCGAAAGCGGCATCGCCAAACGCGAAAAAGTGGCGATCACCGGCGATGACGCGCGTGAAGGTCTCACTTGCGTACTTTCAGTCAAAGTGCCTGACCCAAAATTCTCATCTCAAACCAAAGATAAACTCGTGTCATCAGAAGTCCGCCCGGTGGTTGAAGGCCTGATCAACGAGCAATTAGGCGCGTGGTTTGAAGAACATCCAGCCGACGCCAAAACTATTGTCGGCAAAGTCTGTGAAGCCGCAGCGGCGCGTGAAGCCGCGCGTAAAGCCCGCGAGCTCACAAGGCGCAAAGGTGCACTTGATATGTCATCACTCCCCGGCAAATTGGCCGATTGCCAAGAGCGTGATCCGGCCTTGTGTGAACTCTTCATCGTGGAAGGAGACTCTGCAGGCGGTTCCGCCAAGCAAGCCCGCAACCGCGAAAACCAAGCCGTGCTGCCATTGCGTGGTAAAATTTTGAACGTAGAACGCGCTCGCTTTGACCGCATGTTGGGTTCTGCTGAAATCGGCACATTGATCACAGCCTTGGGTACCAGCATTGGCCGCGAAGAATTCAACGCCGATAAATTGCGTTATCACAAAATCATCATCATGACCGACGCTGACGTGGACGGCGCTCATATCAGAACCCTTCTGCTCACATTCTTCTACCGCCAAATGCGCGAAGTGGTGGACCGTGGCCATCTCTATATCGCCCAGCCCCCGCTTTATAAAATCAAGCGCGGTTCGTCTGAGCAATATTTGAAGGACAATAAAGAACTCGAATCCAATCTGGTTGACGTAGGTCTCGAAGGTGTGACCCTTGCTCTTGCTGGTGGTGATGTGAGGATCGGCACTGATCTGCGCATAATCGTTGATGAAGCCTTGGCCATCCGCAGCATGATTGAAGCGCTGCATTCGCGCTACCCCGGCTACATCGTGGAACAAGTGGCCATCGCAGGCGTACTCAATCCGGAAGTCATGTCATCACAAGAAAACGCTGCTCAGGCCGCTGCCTATATTGCCAAGCGCCTTGATGCTGTGTCCGAAGAAACCGAGCGCAATTGGCAAGGCCTCGTGGCCTCAGATGGCGGCTTGTTATTTGAACGCACATTAAGAGGTGTCAAAGAAAGCTGGCACATCGACGGCAAGTTGATTGCTTCCCAAGATGCACTACGCCTCGACAAAAAAACTGCGCACCTCCAAGAAATCTACGCCCGCACAGCGAAGCTTCGCCGCAAAGATTCCGAAACCGCAGTTTACGGCCCATTGTCACTCCTAGAAAGCATCTTCACCGCAGGCCGCAAAGGCGTTTCGATGCAACGCTACAAAGGCCTCGGCGAAATGAACCCTGATCAATTGTGGGAGACGACACTTGATCCGAATGCACGTTCATTGTTGAGAGTCCGTGTTGCCGAGATGGATGATGCGGATAATTTATTCAGCAAACTGATGGGCGACGTCGTTGAACCAAGACGCGATTTCATCAGGGACAATGCGCTGAACGTGGCGAATTTGGATGTGTAACTTAGCAGCATCTGCCTCTGGCTGTTAGCCTATGGCCCGTCTAAGGCCCAAGAGAACTTGGCCCGACGTGCCATTTTTGTCGGTTGCCTGTTCATGCTGGTTTTCGTTTTGATAATTTAGCTTTGAAATAAAAATGCCACCATAGGTTCGCTATGGTGGCATAACAGTTTTAAATGTTTACACTGGCAACTGAAAATACCAATTGGCCCAGAGCACCAGAAGTGCACCAGCAACAAGCGCCACATAAGGCAACATGCCAGCTTTCTTTTCGCCCATGTCGCCGTCTTTAAGGCCAATTTCTTCATGAGCACCCGCGGGGAATTTGCCTCGGTCTTGAACAAAATGGCGGAAGTAAAAGACTGGGATAATCAATGCAGCAAAGATGATGCCAACCCAGAGCGGGTTTGGTGCCTCAGCTTTGGCTCCTACCACCTGCCACACTTTAGCACCAGCGCCGAGGAACAGCAGATTTACAAAAGCAAATGCAGTATTCAAGGCAATCAGTGCAGTAGGGGCTTTCCACGGGCGTGCGATATGCCCCGAATCCATTCGGTGAATCCAACCTGCATTAAGGTTTAAGAAGTTGAAGATAATATAGCCAACGTTAGATACGGCCAAAATAAAGAAATAACCGCCTACGTCTGACGCTATGGCCAATAGAATCAAATTAAAGATCAAGTCGGTCCACATGGCGCGTGTTGGTGCACCATGTTCGTTCGTGTGACTGAGATAACGTGGCAACCAGCCATCTTTCGAACCTTGATAAAGAGTGCGTGATGAACCAGCCATCGCAGTCATAATGGCTAAGAACAAGGCAAGTATCATGAGGATCACGAAGATTTGCGTGACCACAACGCCTCCGCCCGCCATATTACCTAGGGCTTCTGCAACGCCAGAACCGTCAACAATTGGCGTGGCCAACATGCCACTCAAGCCTAAGATGCCTTGGAATGTGAAGGGTATAAGCACAAAGAATACAATACATAGAATACCCGAAAAGAAGATTGCTTTAAATGTGTCTCTTGCTGGGTCTTTGAGTTCTCGGGTGTAGCAAACTGCAGTTTCGAAACCATAGGTCGACCAAGCTGCAATGAACATGCCAGCTAAAAACAACGTCCAGCCGCCGTTATTCCAAACACCATCTGTGGTGACATAAACATTGGACGGCGGAACGAGAGGTGCAAAATTGGCGTAATTTACGCTGCCGTTGAAAATCGGAATGAGGCCGACCAATAAAAGCGGAACCAACACAATAATTGCTAACCATTTTTGCACGCCGGCAGCGCCGAGAATTCCGCGGTGTTGAATTGCAAAAATGATCAACATCAAAATCGCGCCAATCATGAAGGTGGCATTGATGTTGAATGAAGCAACGCCGGGAATGGCAAAGCTGAGCAGCGACCACGTGCGAATGCCCGGTGTAGCCGCGGCAGTCACCGCTGCAATGGCATCAGCAGGTGTTTTGCCAGTATTGGCGGCATCGGCCAACCAAGCAATGACTTGTGTTGAAGTTTCAGTGAAGCCCGGAATGGGAGCAACCATGTTGAGGATATATAAAGCGGCAATAGAGCAGCCGAGTGACAATACGGGGCTCCATGCAAACCAGTTGCACCACACGGATAGTGGCGCAATAAATTTGGAATAACGCAGCCAAGCTGTGGCACCATAAACCGATGCGCCGCCAGATTTGTTGCCGAACATGCCAGCAATTTCAGCATAGGTGAAGGATTGCAGAAAGCCCATGATCATGGACAAAATCCAAACTAAGAATGCAAGTTTGCCGACAACGCCAGCTATGCCGCCTATTGAGAATAACACTAAGGGCGGAACGCCCGCGGCCACCCAGAAGGCGCCTTTCCAGTCTAATGATCGGACGAGTTCGCCCGTATTCTTGTTCGATGACATAATTATCCCCTCTTTTTGTTGCGTTGCCTCAGCGCGTTTTTTCTGATGAAAACTTCGCCACAGGAAACATTTGTGAATGACATTATATCGACCGTCAAGCGAAACTATGCCATAGTGGGCGCAAGAACGAGATTTCGAATATGAACCAAATTCAGCTTTCACGCTCCTTAGCGCCAGCCGCCAGCCGCATATTGCGCCCGGGCGTTCGGCAATTGCCATGCGGTGTTGAGCGGCATGTGGTCAAGGGCCAAGGTTCTTTGGTCGTTCCTGTCGTGACAGGCGATATACTGGTAGTGACAGATATTGAGGGCGGTCAACCTGCTGAGCTTCTGTTTTGCGATGCGGCGGGGAGATTTAATTCTGGTGCATTGGGGCAAAAGCCGAATGGAACTGGCGAAGGACTGAAAGTGATTTTGGCTTCCGCTGCGATGGATGCTGCTCGCTCGCGCAAGGTGTTGCAAAGCCGGGGTATTGATTTGAACCAGGCAAGTTCGATCAATCTATTTGGCCATTCAGGTCGGGCTGGGGATCATGGGTCTTTCACAGTTGCGCGAGACGGATTTTTGATTGTGGTAGCACCCGCTGCTATGATGGCTGTTGATAGCAACAATACTGCCACGGATATTGAACTGCGCATCACGCGTGCCAATCCAAAATATAAAAACCTTGAAGCGTTGCCTGACCCGCTTGCTGATCCATTGAATGACATCCGCATCAAAGCGGCAACGGCGCAGGCCTATATGGTGAAGGCTGGCGAGTATATTCAAATTATCGATGTGTCAGGTCGGCAGATGACGGACTTTCAATGTTTCTCTGTTGCAAAGTTGGATAAGGGCATTGAGAACGCGCTTGATGCCACAGTCACGCGCACGCTCACAGGCCGCGCTTATCCCATTCCAGGTTTGCCGTCGAAAGCATTTGGTTTTGATTTTGAACCCATGATTGAAGTGGTGCAAGACACGTGTGGGCGGCATGATGCTTTTGCCACAGCTTGCAATTCACGATTCTATGATGACATGGGTTATCCGGGACACGTCAACTGCACGGATAATTTCAACTATGCGCTCAACCCATACGGCATTGCTAAACGTCGCGGCTGGGAAGCGTTGAACTTTTTCTACAATACAAGAATGGATCACGCCAATATCATTACCTCTGATGAATCATGGTCACGCGCGGGGGATTATGTATTGCTCCGTGCACTGACTGATATGGTTTGTGTTACATCGTCTTGCCCTGATGATATTGATGCTGGCAATGGCTGGGATCCCACTGATATTCACGTCCGCACTTATGCGGCCAAAGAGAAGTTTCAACGCGCCATGGCTTACCGTTCATCTCCTGATGCTGACCCTGTTTTGACAAAAGAAACATCTTTCCACAATAAGTTCGCAGCGCTCACGCGAAACTTTGGTGAGTATCGCGGCTATTGGCTGCCTAACAGATTTAACAATGAAGGGCCAATTGCTGAATATATGGCCTGCCGCGAAAAGGCAGTTGTTTTAGATTTGTCTCCCTTGCGGAAGTTTGAGGTGACGGGCCCCGATGCTGAAGCGCTGCTGCAATATTGCGTGACGCGCGATATTCGGAAACTTGCCGTGGGCCAAGTGGTGTACACTGCCATGTGCTATGACAATGGTG
>JAYVPZ010000209.1:0-1986 GCA_043757105.1 Aestuariivirga sp.
AAGCCATTGGAAACATCTGCACCCTCTTCACCCCAGAAGAATGCTCAAACTATTTCTCCGCAGCAGGGTATGGATTCAATTGACCATCCGATGCTCTAAGGCCCAAGTATTGCAGATTTACTGCTGTTAAATATAAATGCTAGCGCAGTTTATATGACTGTCAAGACTGAGGTTGAACCGCCAAACATTTCTCTCCAAGCCTCACGATTTTAGCGCAAGCTTTTTTTGCTGTTTCAGCATCAAAGCCTGCAAACCGAGCGCGATAGATCACAGATCCATCTTTCTCCACAGCAATTGTATAAGCTGATTTTCCTTCAAGTGATGCAAGTGCCTTGCCCCTGATTGCGTTTAATTTCGCTTGGGCTTGGGCTTTTTCAGGGTAGGCCCCAATCTGGATATTCCAGCTTTGATTGATATTATCTTCCAAGCTATTGGGTTCGGACGAAGCAGATTTCACGGCGAATGGCAATTTGCCAATGTTTTTCTTTTTCCCATCGACGGGAGTTAATGCTGCTTCTAAAACAGTTGGCGTGACTGAAGCGGTTGCTGACGGATCCGGCGGAACCTGATCTGTAGTTTGGTCTTGTGACACTGAAGCTGCAACTGCTGCCAATTGATCTTTTTCAACTTTGCTCGGAATTTGTGCTGTGGCCAGAGGATTGATGACACCCTTTGACGAGCCAGCAAGAGCTGCGACTGTGGCACCTTCTCTGGCTTGTGCAAAATTCCGCTCTAGCATTTGCATCATATAGGCGCCGCGGGAGCTTGATGATCTCGCACCTAATACAACGCCAACCAAACGCTTATTGCCGCGCTTTGTTGACGTAACGAGATTGAAGCCTGCCGCAGCGATATAACCCGTTTTGATGCCGTCAGTTCCAGCATAATGCTCGACGAGGCGGTTATGTGTACGAATAGTCTGGCCATGAAAATTAAATGCGGTGATGCGGAAGTATGGATAATACTGTGGAAAATCGCGCATCAGACGCAGGCCCAATGTGGCCATGTCTCTGGCTGTTGTAAATTGATTGGGATTTGGCAAACCCGAAGCATTGTTAAATGATGAACGGCTCATACCAATCGAGCGAGCCACTCGCGTCATCCGGGCAGCAAAATTTGATTCTGTGCCGCCTAAATTTTCGGCGATTGTTGCCGCTGCATCAGTTGCTGATTTAGTAACGAGAGCTTTTATCGCCTCATCGACCGTGATTGAAGTGCCGGCGCGCAAACCAAGTTTCGAAGGTGCCATTGAAGCTGCCCTCGCAGAAACGCGCAACGGTGTCGCGCGCATTATACGCCCAGCTTTTAAATCTTGGAATAACACATAGAGTGTCATCATCTTCGTTAGTGAGGCAGGGTGGCGTAAACCATCGGGACTGTCGCTGAACAAAACAGCGCCAGTGCGCGCATCAACAGTAATGGCAGAAAATTGGGGTTTGGCTTGTGCAGCAGAAGCAACGAGCAAAGTAACGCATAATAATATGATAGCTCGAAATCTTAGAGCTGAGCTGGTTACAAACATTAATCCATCCACCTTTAAGCATTGGCAGACTTACACGAAGTTGCCAGACGCAAACAAACCAATTTTACGGCAACTCCCCAAAGTTATCGCAAGACCAGCCATTTCTATAAATGTAACAGGCTTACTAACGCGTAAACGCTGAGTCGAAATCTTTTGCGGTTGATAGTCCAAAACTGGTTTATGTTGCAATGCAAAATAAATCTTGACATTATGTTGCAGTGCACCTAAATAGAAATCATCGAATTTGAACAAACCAGAATCAACCCCGGAGATTAAAATGATGAAATCCTTTGAAGATATGCAATCTGCCAGCAAAGACGGCTTTGAGGCTATGACAGCTTCAACTGCCGCAATGACCAAAGGCTATCAAGCTGTTGCGACTGAAGTTGCCGATTTCTCGAAGAAATCCTTTGAAAAAACTGCCGGCCATTTGGAAAGAGCTGTTGCTGCCAAGTCTTTTGAAA
>JAYVPZ010000210.1:0-1985 GCA_043757105.1 Aestuariivirga sp.
TTGCAGTTCTCCTCCAAACTGCATATCTATTGAGTCCTCAAATCCATGATCCGCAATACCTATTCGTCATATGCGATTCCCCTGGCGAAGGCGGGGGCGAGGATGACGGATAGAAAACAGCACTCTTATGCGATTGTCTGCCCCGTCTTCTTCCAATCCGCCAAAAACTGCTCAATGCCCTTGTCTGTCAATGGATGCTTCACCAAGCTCTTCAATACAGCAGCAGGCGCCGTTGCATAATCAGCTCCGATCAATGCCGCTTCCTTGATGTGATTGGCCGTGCGAACCGAGGCCACCAAGATATTTGTATCAAAATCATAATTATCATAGATCTGGCGGATCTCGGCTATCAGATCCATGCCGTCTTGGTGAATGTCATCCAACCGGCCCACAAAAGGCGAAATGAAAGTGGCCCCAGCCTTGGCCGCCAACAACGCTTGATTGGGGCTGAAACACAAAGTCACATTCACCATCGTGCCTTCGCCAGTCAGCACGCGGCACGCTTTGAGACCTTCCAAAGTGAGGGGCACTTTGACAGTCACATTCTTTGCAATTTTGCGTAAGATATTGGCTTCCCTCATCATGCCATCAAAGTGCAAAGCTGTAACTTCGGCACTCACCGGACCATCAACGAAGGAGCAAATCTCGGTAATCGCCTCGGTGAATTTTCGGCCAGATTTAGCAATCAGAGAAGGATTAGTGGTCACGCCGTCAAGCAATCCTAAATCCTTGAGCTCGCGTAGTTCAGCAACATCAGCCGTATCAGCAAAAAATTTCATGGGGTCAGACCTTTCAAATAATCTTTAAAATGTTCCACAGACGCTGTGCCAAGTTCCCCATCATCCAACTTTGTAACAGCTGTGACAAGCCGCAAACTATTGGTCAAAAAAACTGCGTCGGCAGAATAGAGATCGTCAAGTTTAACAATTCTAGTTACAGTTTTGAGACCCATCAATTTCTGCCGCGTGATTCCAGCCAAAATACCCTGGTCTTCTTGCGGTGTAATCAACGTATCACCGCGCAGCAAAAACACATTGCCCACAGTTGAACACGCCACATGCCCAGAACTGTTCAGCATCAAAGCATCATCCGCCCTTCCAAACACTTCACGGGCTGCGGCCACATTATCGATATAAGAAAGCGTTTTATGCCGCGATGACGGTGCCCATTCATTGCGCCTGATTGTCGATGTGACAAGCGTCACATATTTAGGAAATCTTGAGATATCAAGCGGCAAAAGCGAAATCAGAAGACTGCTGGAGGTCGCATCAGCTGCCAGCCCACGTTGCGTCACGCCGCGTGTTAACGTTACACGTAAAACTTCATTGGCCGATCCACTGCGCTTTAAAACTTTACCAATTGAAACCAGTGCCATCGCTTCATCAAAAACAATTCCCAGCTCAAGCGCCGAGGCCGCCATTCTCGCCACATGTTCATCGATCCATATCGGATTGCCACCAGCAACTGCGATAGTTTCAAACAAGCCATCTCCCAACATCAATCCGCGGTCGGCAGGATTAAGCGGCACAGTGTCCGAAACAAACTCGCCATTAAACCAAACAACGCTCATGCCACATACCCCAAAAAATTTCGCAACATGTCATAGCCATGCTCTGTCAAAATTGACTCCGGATGAAACTGCACGCCGAATGTCGGGTGATGCCTATGTTTCAATCCCATAATTTCTCCGTCATCACTACGCGCCGTCACATCAAGCACGGTATCCTCAACATCATCAACGATCAAAGAATGATAGCGCCCCGCAGAAAATTTCTGCGGCAGATTTCTAAAAACGCCAGTTCCATCATGGTCAATCTCTGAACTGTCGCCGTGCATCGGTTTCTTCGCGCGTTTCACTTTTCCACCAAAAACTTCCCCCATCACTTGATGGCCAAGGCAAATACCAAGGATCGGTAACTTACCGGAATATTCACGCATGATGTCCATCGATGCCCCCGCTTGAAGCGGCGCGCAGGGGCCGGGCG
>JAYVPZ010000211.1:0-1981 GCA_043757105.1 Aestuariivirga sp.
GGCTCAGCAGTTATGGGCAATTCGATTTCTGATGCGAGACCCAAAAAGTTTTTCATCTGGGTTATGAAACTGATTACATCGTCATCGCTGAAAGCGTTATCGAGCGATAGCATCGGCACGGCATGTTTCACTTTGGCAAATTTGCCAGATGGCGCTGCTCCAACTTTAGATGACACCGAAGCTTTTGCGAGTGCTGGATGTTCTGCTTCTAGCGCTAACAAGCGTTTCCGAAGCGTGTCATAATCCACATCGCTGATCGTAGGCTGATCGGCTTGATGATAGGCGATGTCATGCGCTGCAATCTGGGCAGCGAGATTAGCATGTTCATTTACTGAGTCTTTGGCGTTCAAGATGCCGACCTCAATAATTCATCCGCCTGCGCCCGCGCGGCATCCGTTACCGTTGCACCCGATAACATGCGCGCCACCTCTTCGCGGCGGCTTTGATTTTCCAAAGGGGCCACTTGGGTAAACATGCGTTTGGCTTTTTTATCTTCTGATTTTGAAATTAACATATGCTGCGAAGCCCGCGCTGCCACTTGTGGAGAATGCGTAACAGCAATCACTTGAAGACCGTCCGCCAAACGCCGCAAACGATTGCCAATCGCGTCAGCCACCGCACCGCCAACGCCCGTATCAATTTCATCAAAAATCAAAACTGGGGCAGATCCCTTAGCCGCCAACACAACTTTGAGCGCCAACATAAACCGTGCCAATTCACCACCCGATGCAACTTTCATCAAAGGCTGCAATGGTGTGCCCGGATTGGCGGCAACTACAAATTCAACTCGGTCAATGCCTGATGAGGTAGGCTTTGCTGCATCCGCTTGCACATCAGTTTCAAAACGAGCCTTATCGAGTTTTAATGAAGGCAATTCGGCACCGACTGCCTTGTCCAACAGCTTCGCAGTTTTGCGTCGCGCAGCACTTAAAATATCAGCAGCTTTTTCATAAGCGGCCTTTGCTTCAATATGCGCCTTCTCCAGAGCAACCAGTTTGGCACCGCCATCAATCAACGCCTTCATATCATTTTCAAATTTATCGCGCACAAAAGCCAGCTGATCCACAGTGCATTTAAATTTCCGCGCCGCTGCACGAAGCGCAAACAATCGCTCTTCTGATTTTTCCAAATCCTTTGGATTAAAGGCAAAAGCCTTGCGTGCTTCAAACATGGCGCGTTGGGCTTCATTGAATTCCAAAATCACACGGTCCAGTGCTGCAGTTACTTGATCAAGCCGACCACCTGCACCTTCTTTGCGCCGCTCTAATTTGCGCAAAGCCGCATGCAGCCGCGCTTCACCATTGCTGTCACCGGCCAACGCATTCTCGGCATCATCTAAAGCTGAAATATATTGCTCTGATTGCATCATCAGCTGACGCCTATCAGCCAGATGCTTTTCTTCTTCGGGTTCAGGGTTTAACTCGCGCAATTCTTCGGCGGCGTGTTCCAAATATTCTCGCTCTGCTTCGGCCCGCGCCATCAATGATTTATGGTCTTCCATCGCATTCCGCGCTAAAGTCATCTGACGCCACAATGCTGAGAGCTTTTCCACGTATCCTTCAAGCCCGCCGAACGCATCTAGCAAGCGCCGATGTTCGGCCACATCGACCAATGCACGATCAGCATGTTGACCATGTATCTCAACAAGCAACGCCGAAATTTGGCGCAAGAGATTGAGACTTACGGGTTGATCATTGATTGTGGCCCGGCTTGGCCCATCAGCATTTTGAATGCGGCGAATAACAATTTCGCCCATCGCATCAACCCCCTGCTCTTCCAGCAGTTTGAAAGCGCCGTGATTCATAGGCAGAGAGAATGAAGCTGAAACACTGCCCTTGGCTTGACCCGTGCGCACCAAAGATGAATCACCTCGTGCGCCCAAGGCCAGACCCAAGCTATCGAGCAAAATAGATTTGCCAGCCCCTGTTTCGCCAGTGAGAATCGTCAGGCCCTTATCAAGCGCCAAATCAAGCTTCTCAAT
>JAYVPZ010000212.1:0-1981 GCA_043757105.1 Aestuariivirga sp.
ACGTGAATACCAGCAGCGCGGGCCATCTGTGCCAAGCGCTGAACAGCGCCTTCAATGTCTTTACCTGCAACCATCATCAAGTCGGCCATTTCGTCGATAATCACAACGATGTATGGCAAGGTTTGTAAATCCATATCTTCTTGTTCGAAAATTGGTTTGCCGGTGTCTGGTTCAAATCCGGTCTGCACAGTGCGCGAAAGTTTTTCGCCTTTGATCATCATCTGGGCAATTTTCGCGTTGTAGCCATCAATGTTTCGAACACCAGTTTTCGACATTTTCTTATAGCGATCTTCCATTTCGCGCACCGCCCATTTCAGGGCGACAACAGCTTTGCGAGGATCAGTCACAACAGGCGCTAGAAGATGAGGAATGCCTTCATAGACTGAAAGTTCCAGCATCTTGGGGTCGATCATGATCAATTTGCATTTGTCGGGTGGCAATCTGTAGAGCAGCGACAGGATCATGGTGTTGATGCCCACCGATTTTCCCGAGCCTGTCGTACCTGCAATCAGCAAATGTGGCATGCGGGCAAGATCAGCAAAAATCGGTTCGCCGCCAATGTTTTTGCCCAAAGCCAAAGCAAGTGTTGTGTTGTTGGTAATGAAACTTTCGGTTTGCATCAACTCGCGCAAATAAACGGTTTCGCGCTTTGGGTTCGGAAGCTCAATGCCAATGGCGTTACGCCCCGCAACCACGGCAACACGCGCTGAAATCGCACTCATGGAGCGCGCAATATCATCAGCCAAGCTGATCACACGTGATGATTTTATACCCGGTGCTGGTTCAAGCTCGTAAAGTGTTACAACGGGTCCTGGACGCACATTGATGATTTGGCCACGCACGCCAAAATCTTCCAGCACACCCTCAAGACGACGGGCATTCTCGGCAAGCAACTCTGGTGCAAATTCAGGCTGACGCCCAGCTTTTTTAGGCTCACTGAGAAGTTCTAACGGGGGAAGCTTAAAATGGCTTGTTGCAAGCTTAGCTTTATTATGCAGCTGTGGCTTTGCCGATGATTTTTTAACAGGCGTTGGAACCACTTCATCCTCCAAGACCTCTTCGCTTTCCAACACCACATACGGGTCGTCAAAGCCATCCTCTGTTTGCGCGATGTAATCTTCAGCTGGTTCTTCGTCCGTCAACGCGCCACCAAACGATGGCTCAACGCGGCCGGCTTTTGGTTTTGGCGATTTTTTTAAACTCAGAGGCGCAAACCGACTGAGAACATCGTCTGGATTATCTTCATTGGTGGTGCGCGTAGCAGCGCGGACTTTTGGCTTGGGTTGCAGGGATTTTAGCAAACCCAAAAGCTTCACCATCAACGGTTCACCTTTTGGGGCACTTGCCTTTGGCGAACGCGCAGGTTTTTTACGCGGCAATGACGCAGACTTAGGCAGCGTTGCAAGCACGAGTGATTGTGAAGTTGTCCAATAAAAGGCAGCGAGCGCTAAAGCCCCAACAAGAAACTTTGCAACAAAACCTTTCATACCAATTGATAAGACCGAGAGAAAAAGACCGGAGACAATATCACCAAGATTTCCGCCTAGACCGCTCGCGAGACGCCAAAAATCTGGAACGGGCAGGCAGGCCAAAAAACAGCCAAACGCAATTGTTGCGCCAACCCAGTTTAGGCCTTGGCGACGCGGATTTGTCGGAAGTTCATGATTGAACAATCCCATCACCCATTTCAGCGGAATGAAAAGAAATGGCAGCGTTGCCAACCCCAAGTTTTGGACGAGTTGATCGGCAATTATAGCACCAGGGCCACCAAGCCAGTTTTGCGGTTTGCTGCTGGTTGCATGATTGAGAGATGGATCACCAATGCTCCAGCTTGCCAAAGCAAGACCTGCTGCGACGATCATTAAAAACGCAATAACACCCAAGAGTTCAAAACTGCGTTTGATCAGAAATAGTCGCAAGCGCGCTGGGATGGTGTTTTCATCCGTGTCGATCATGTGGTTGAGGGCCATCAAATTTCTCC
>JAYVPZ010000213.1:0-1981 GCA_043757105.1 Aestuariivirga sp.
GCAAAGTTCATTGCCCGCCGGATCATTAAACACAAAAGTCCGCGCCCGAATATCCTCGCCCGAACGCTCCAAGAATATATCAGCAGGCTGAATAATATCCGGTGCTATCTGGTCAAACCCCGCCCGTTCGAACACAGCCATAATAGCCGCGTTCTGGCGTTCAAGTGCTTCGCGGTGCGTGGAGGATTTACCAACCATGATTTACATCACCCCACCCTTCTCCCCTCGCGGGAGAAGGTGCGCACCTATTCGCCTTCTCCCCTTGAGGGAGAAGGTGGCGCGAAGCGACGGATGAGGGGGCTGGTTCAGCGAGTCCAATGTCAGACGCTTCACGCGCTGCACCAGCCCCCTCATCCGCCCTTTCAGGGCACCTTCTCCCTCAAGGGGAGAAGGATGAAATAGAGATGTTATCATTTACGACCCAACATCTCTTGCACAGTCTTCACCAAATCCGCCTCAGCCACAGTCACCTGCGCCAGACGTTGCGACGCATATTCCTCGCGCGTCTCAATGCCTGCTGCCATTTCAGAACCAAGCCGCAAATCTTTAATCGTCACCTGACCCAAAGCCTTTTCATCGCCGCCTTGAATCACCACAAGCGGGCTGCCGCGCTTATCGGCATATTTCATCTGCTTGCCCATATTGGCCGCACCCAAACTCATCTCAGCGCGAATGCCAGCTTTGCGCAGCGCTTGCACCATGCGCCAATAATCACCCTGCCGGTCTTTATCCATCACGGTGACCACAACCGGAGCCAGCACATCAGACTCCTCCGCCTTGCCCACCAATTTCAGCGCCGCATAAAGCCGCGACACGCCAATCGAAAAACCGGTAGCTGGAACTTGTTGTCCCGTAAACCGCGCCACCAAATCATCATACCGCCCACCACCGCCAACCGAACCAAAGCGAACGGGATTGCCTTTTTCATCTTTTGATTCCATGAGCAGTTCACATTCGAAGACAGGGCCGGTGTAGTATTCGAGACCTCGCACCACGGTAGGATCAATCAATATTTGGCTCACTTCATAGCCACACTGTTCAAAAAAAATGTTCATGCTGACAAGTTCGTCGTGCGCTTGTTTGAACTTGGGATTCTGTAAGAATGGCGTTTGTTGTAGCTGTTGAAAAATATCAACTATGTCGCTATCTCGCAGTCCAATTTCGTGACCCTGCATAATGATTTTGGCAGGTAAGAAAAGTGCTATAAGATTGTCTATATCTTTTTGACCGAGTCCGGCCCCCTTAGTAAAATCTCCACTTTCGTCTTTTCGGCCAACGCCCAACAATTTTCGAATTTCTTCGATTGGAAACTTGTCAGCTTTGTCAATGGAACGCAGAACTGTCATCCGTTGATTGGCGTCAGATATTCCTATGCAATCCATCGCTCCATCAAGGAGTTTTCGATTGCTAACTCTTATGACATACTGCCCTCTTGGTATCCCCAGCGCCTCCATCGTATCTGCCGCCATCATACACACTTCGGCATCGGCGGCGGGTGAACTTGAACCCACCGTATCGGCATCAAACTGCATGAACTGCCTGAACCGTCCAGGCCCTGGCTTTTCGTTGCGGAACACCCAGCCCTGCCGATAGGAACGAAATGGTGTGGGCAGTTTTTGGAAATTCTCGGCCACATAGCGGGCCAGTGGTGCGGTTAAGTCATAGCGCAGCGAAAGCCACTGCTCATCCTCATCTTGAAACGAAAACACGCCCGCATTCGGCCTGTCTTGATCCGGCAAAAATTTGCCCAGCGCGTCGGTATATTCAACAAAGGGCTGTTCGATTGGCTCAAAGCCATAGGATTCATAAACCCGCTGAATGGTGGCCAGCATGGCACGTGTGCCACGAATTTCTTGCGCATCAATATCGCGAAACCCCTTAGCGACGCGAGCTTTAGGGCGGTTTGGTTTATCTTTCGGAGCCATGGAATCCTCATTCAATTGTGGCGCTTGTAATGGAAGCGCCACCGTGGGGCAACCCA
>JAYVPZ010000214.1:0-7572 GCA_043757105.1 Aestuariivirga sp.
TCGTGCTCGTCGGCGATGTCTCCGATTATTTCTTCGACTAAATCCTCAAGCGAGACCAACCCATCTGTTCCACCATATTCATCCACAACGATTGCAAGATGGATATGTGAGGCTTTCATTTTGATCAGAAGATCTGGTGCAGGCATTGAAGGCGGTACAAATAACACATCGCGGATCATGCTGGGATGTTGTTTGATGGTCGATGAAAGTTCTGAGGCAGCCAATGCAATGCCGGCTTCAGCTGCGGATTTTAATTTCTTCTTGGTGCCTTTGGTTGCCATCCAACGCAAATAATCCTTCACATGGATCATGCCCGTAATATCATCAAGCGACTCACGGTAGATCGGCATACGAGAATGATTGGCATCAATAAATTGTGCTAACAGTTCGCGCATGTTGGAGGTTTCATCGGCAGCAACAATGCTTGCTCTGGGCACCATAATGTCATCGACCCGCATATCGGCAAAACCGAGCAGATTGAGCATCATGGAACGTGCATCAGCATCCAATGCCGTAGCGCCAGTTTTTTCAGCGTGACTATCAATCACGCCTTCAAGGCTTTCACGCAATGCGGAATTGCCACCAATAAATCTGCGCCTGATTTTGGAAAGAAAACTTGCTCGCTTAGGGGGTGACATCATTCAACTCATTAAAGATATGGATTTTGGATATCAAGTGTGGACAAGATTTTGATTTCTGCAGCTTCCATCACTTCTGCATCTTTATCATTTTCATGATTATAGCCTAAAAGATGCAAAATACCATGAACGATCAAATGGCAGGTGTGGTCGGAAAGAGTCTTGTCCGATTCTTCTGCCTCACGCGCGCAGGTGCCAAAGCCCAAAACAATATCGCCAAGCAGTGGCAATTCACCTGGAGGTACGGGCTGATCTTTCGGCGCGGGAAAAGATAAAACATTGGTGGGCTTATCCTTGCCTCGCCAATCCTTATTTAAATCTTGCATGGTTTCATCATCGGCAAACAATAACGTGATAATTTTTGCCTGCTCACCCTTGGGCAAAGCAGCGGCTGCGGCTTGTTCAGCCATCATTTCCAAATTAGGCAGAGCTGCCCAACCATCATCTTCAATCGCAATATCAAGCGGCATTGAAAATCAAGCGCCGCGCGGCTTGCGCTGGGCTGAAATGGCTATGCCTTTTTTGTCATAGGCTGCAACGATGCGGCCCACCAGCGCATGACGCACAATGTCAGTTGTTGTGAAACGCGTGATGCCAATGCCTGAAACGCCGTCGAGAACTGACAAAGCATCATCAAGCCCGGACGTCATGCCGTAAGGCAAATCGATTTGTGAAGGATCACCAGTAATTACCATACGGCTGCCTTCGCCCAAACGCGTTAGAAACATTTTCATTTGCATTGGCGTGGTGTTTTGCGCTTCATCGAGAATGATAAAGGACGAGGCCAATGTGCGCCCGCGCATAAATGCCAAAGGTGCAATTTCAATTTGGTTTTCGGCAATCGCCTTGGCCACATTGCTTTGCGGCATCATGTCATAAAGCGCATCATAAAGCGGACGCAAATAGGGATCGACTTTTTCTTTCATGTCACCCGGCAAAAAGCCCAGACGTTCGCCTGCTTCCACAGCAGGGCGAGACAAAATAATTCGGTCAACTTCGCCGTTCATCAAAGCTTCGGCGGCACAAGCCACTGCCAGATAAGTTTTACCCGTGCCCGCTGGCCCCACACCAAATACTAATTCATGTTTGCGAATAAGATCAATGTAGTGGCCCTGATTGGCGGTGCGGGCGGAAACAGTTTTGCGGCGCGTGCGCACGCCACCTTCATTCACATCTTTTTCGTCAGCCACTTTGACCATACGGATGACGCCATCAATCTCACCCTTGTTGATGTCCGCGCCACGCGCCGCTTTGGTGTAAAGCTGTACGAGTACGGCACGCGCTAATTCCGCACTGCCTTGGTCGCCGCGAATTGAAAGCCTATTTCCACGTGGCGTTATGGCAACGCCAAGCTTTTGTTCAATCATTGCAAGGTGGGAATCATGTTCGCCAAGCAGCAGCGCCAACACACGGTTATCATCAAAGCTGAGAGACAAAACACCATCTTCTGGATGGCTGGGTTTATCAGACGATTTCAAGGCGTTCGAAGATGGGCTCAAACTATGGCTGCTCCTATAGGTTGGTTATTTGCATATTGCCCCGAAAGTGAGTTGGGGCCAACAGCTATTATTTTAGTGCTGACAATTCGTCCCAAGGTATCGTTTCCGATGTCCAAATGCACTGATTGTAGATAGGGCGACCGGCCAATCATCTGGCCGTCTTGGCGACCAGGTTTTTCAATTAGCACGGGCAAAGTGAGCCCGACGCAAGTTTGGTTAAAGGCAGCTTGCTGGGCCGTTAATAGATTTTGCAAGCGCAGCAATCGCTCTGATTTCACGTCATCAGGAATTTGTTTTGTATTTTCAGCTGCTGGTGTTCCGGGGCGGGGCGAATATTTGAATGAAAACGCTGATGCATAATTCACTTCGCGGATTATATCCAACGTCTCATCAAATTCTTTGTCCGTCTCGCTTGGGAACCCCACAATAAAATCACTGGTCAAGGCAATGCTGGGGCAAGCTTTGCGCAGGCGCTCCACTAACTTGACATAGTCTTCGGTGGTGTGGCCACGATTCATAGCTTTTAATACGCGGTTTGATCCTGATTGGATGGGCAGATGCAAATAGGGCATCAGCTTTGGGTTAGACCCATGCGCCTCAATCAAATCATCACTCATATCGCGTGGATGGCTGGTCATGTATCTAATGCGGTTGATGCTACTAATATGTGACAGTTCGGTGATCAGTTTGGCCAAGCTCGATTGTCCGGCATCGCCACGGTAAGCATTCACATTTTGACCGAGCAGTGTGAGTTCCTTGACACCTTGATCGGCCAACTTTTTTGCCTCATCAACGACCTGTGCAGAGGGCCTCGAAAACTCAGCGCCGCGCGTATAAGGAACGACGCAAAACGTGCAGAACTTATCACAGCCCTCTTGGATGGTGAGGAAGGCCGTGACACTGCGCGAGGAAGGACTGCGCACTTGTTCTAGGGCTAGGCCTTGAAATTTATCTGCGATAGAAAACTCTGTTTCGATCACTGCTTTTCCAGTCGTCTCGTTCTGTTTTAATAATTCAGGCAGACGGTGATAGGTCTGCGGTCCAAAAACCAAATCTACTGACTTCATGCGTCTGGTAATTTCTTCGCCTTCAGCCTGGCCTACACAGCCCGCAACAGCAATTTTCATGTCATGACCAAGGGCTGCGCGTTGCGATTTTAAATCGCGGTAACGCCCCAGTTCCGAATAAACTTTTTCAACGGCTTTTTCACGAATGTGACAGGTGTTGAGGATCACGAGATCAGCAGTTTCTGCGGTGTCTGTTGGTACATAACCTAAAGGCACCAGCACATCTTGCATGCGCTGACTGTCATAGACATTCATCTGACATCCATAGGTTTTGACAAAGACTTTCTTATTCATAGGGCTCTGCTAGCGGATTTCTGGCCTGCCGTGAAGCGCCTCAACCAAACCTTCGCGGATGATGTTTTCCGCCATGTTGGCCATTTGCTTTCGCGCAAGTTTAGGCAAAGGGGCGTGAATTGTAATTTTCGCAGCAATTGGCCCTGCCTTCAAAGCTGCCCAAAGGTGCGGCACTAAATCCATATCGCCATACCAAGCGAAATTGGGGCGCTGCTTTTCGGTTAAGGGCAAGCCATAATTTGAGTAATAGGCAAGTGTTATTGGTATGATTGGAACATCCAACGCTTCCACGACGCCAAAAAAAGATGACTTGAAAGTCCTAACACTTTTGCCATCGCCCGATGTGCCTTCGGGGAACAGCACCAAGCTATCGCCTATTTGAAAACGAGCTTTGATCACCCGCGCAGATTGCCCCGTGCTAATCCGGTTTTCACGGTTGATAAAAACACTTTGTTGCAACTTGGCCATCCAGCCAAACAGTGGCCAGCCTGCCACTTCGCGTTTTGCGATAAAGGAAAGTGGCATGACCGAACTCAATATTGGAATGTCGAGCCATGATGCATGATTGCTGACAATGAGTGCTGGAGCGTTTGGAACGTCTCCTTCGATGTCGATTGTTACTCCCAAAAGGCGAACAAGAAAACGGTGATAGTACCATGGTAAAATTTGCGCCAATTTTGATGAGCAAAACAATAACAAGAATTGAATTGGCATGAGCAGAAAGGTCAAACTTAAAAAGCCACCTAAAATCAGAGTTGCTCTTAAATTTGCCATCACTCCAAGTTCAATCGCAAGACTAGCGCATCTTCAGCAGGCGCATTGGTACGCGCATAATAGGCTTTGCGTTTGCCAACCTCAAGAAATCCGGCTTTGGCATAAAGCGCAATGGCTTCGATGTTTGAGGCTGCAACATCAAGAAACATGGTTTTGATGTTGAAGGATTTCAGTTGCGATATTGCTTTATTGAGAAGCGCTTGGCCTGCACCTCGTCTGCGCAAGGCGGGGTCAACACCAATGGTGATAACTTCGGCTTCATCGGCTGCCGTTCGGTAAAGTAGAAGACCAACTGGCCCTTCTGCGGAATGAGCCAGCAGTGCTGCGTAACCGGGACTTTGCAAAAGGCCTGCAAATTCACTTGTCGACCAGCCTTTATCGAAGCAAGCGGCATGAAGTTTGGCTAAAGCACAAAGATCATTTTCCGGTAGCGCTGTCCGAATATCCAAATTTGCCAATGCGCGTAAAGCTTCCTTCTGCGGTTTGGCATCGGCCTCGCGCAAATAGACAGGACCTGGCATATGGTCGGGGTCTGGCAGGCTTGCGGCATAGGCCGCGAAATTTTGCGCGAGAGGAAGATCAAACTGCGGTAAAAGTTGCAGGTCTTCTCGACCCGTGAAGTGCTTTATTGCGGCTGCTCCAGTTCCGATTATAGTTTGAGTTGAAGGCGGCAGGCGCTGCTTAATTTCATCAGGATTCAATAATTCAATAATTGTTGAAATATCTTCATTCCAAAAATAGAAGAAACCACTGTTTCCTGCTTGGTGAATCACATTAACATTCGTATATCTTTTGGAAACAGCAGCTTGCACTGCCTTCATTGAGTCAATTCCGACAACCTTAACGCTGCGTGCGAGGCCCAGTCCACGGGCAAAACTGAGGCCTATACGGATACCGGTGAACGTTCCAGGGCCTGTTGTTACGGCAATCCGACCCAGCTCATCATATTTAATTCCAGCCTTCTCTATCACCCGCGCCACCATAGGCGGCAAGGCCTCGGCATGGCCCCGCTCCATCAATTGTTGTTCAGCCGCCAGCACGGTTTTGGTGTCCGCGTCATAAACGCAAACGGAACATGAGGCCAAAGCCGTATCGATGCAGAGAAGTTTCATGGCGCTGGCTTTAAGGGGTTAACTCATCAGCGGCAACACCCTCACTTCGGATGAATAACACCCTTCCTCAAAACAATATTGCCATAAAGCCGCGCTTCGCTTGAAGCGACGATGGCATAGCAGCCCTTTACGCGATTGTAAAATTCGGCACCCACAAGGGTGGTCACATGCCGTTTGGGTTCATGCTTTTTTACAATCGCTTCAAATTCATCAAAAATCGGCTGTGCGTTTTTTGGATCATTATTGGCGGCGGGCCTAAATGCACAGTCTGGTTCTATTTCGTCCAATGGCATGACAGATAGAATTGCATCGAGCAAATCTGTTGCCGAGTGGCCATCCATCCGCACCAGACGTTTCGCGTCCGTATCAGCTGGATAGTTTCCATCAACAATGGCAATTTCGTCACCGTGGCCCATGGCGCGTAGAACTTTCAAAAGCTCAGGCCCAAGCAGTGGGTTTATATTTTTCAACATCGTTCAATGTGCCTCTTTAAATAAAACATCTCGGTCAATTGCAAAATTCGCAATTAATGACAGTGCCGCCCCGCCCATGGCGCGCGCGTCAGCACCTATTGATCCGGCTATGATTTCAAGTGGAGCTGTGCCGCGTTTGTCAAGGGCTGCAAAGTATCGATTTGTTGCGGCGACAATTTGCTCGCGAATATTTGCAGGCAAGCTTCCATCAATTATTATAGATTCAAAATCAATCAAGCCCGCCGCTGAAAGCGCCGCATGCGCTAGGCTTTTTCCTGTGTCGTCGACCCATTGATCTAACTCGACACCAAGCCCTATCCAATCATCGGGGTTACGCGAAAGCACCAATTCATCGTGGCCCTTCATCATCAGGCGGCGCTCAAGCAAATAAAGTGAAGCATGCCTAATCAATTGCTCGCTGCCCGAGTCTGATGGCACGGGCAAAGGGCCAATAGCGCCAGCACTGCCAGTGCGACCTTGATATAAGCTACCATTGAGCACAATGCCGCCACCGACAAAAAAACCAACATAGAAGTATGCAAAGTCACGGTAAGAACGACCATGACCGAAAAACAATTCGGCGGCACAGGCGGCACTTGCATCATTGCAAAATAGAACTGGCCAAGGGCAGAGATTGGATATCTCATTGGTCAAATCGAAATTGCGCCATGCTTTCAGCACCTCCTTGGGTGCGCCAACCTCTTCTTCCCAATTCCAAAGTTCAAATGGTGAAGCAATGCCCAATCCAGAAATACGGCCATGCAAGTGTAGAGGTAAATCAGCCAACAATGCCGTAATGCCAGCCCTGGCAAAATTCAGAAACTGTGCGGGTGTTGGAAAATGATAGGGCTGGCGCACAATTTTACGAACTTTCCCAGCTAGGTCGAGCAAAACCATATCGCCAGACCTGCGCCCTACTTTGAGACCGATCGAAAATGCTCCGTCTGGGTTCAGTGAAAACGGCACCAGTGGCTGCCCCACTTTACCGCGCTGCTTATCGCCGGCAATTACTAGATTATCGCGCTCTAATTGGCGCACGATGACGGAAACAGTTTGGGCCGAAAGCCCGGTTAGCCGCGCGATTTCGGCTTTTGGTAGCTGCTCATATTGACGAATTAAAGAAAGCACCAATCGCTCATTATAAAGCCTGACACCATTTTGCGTGGTTCCGCGTGCGGCAGCAGCAACGCCACCGCTGATCGGGTTTTCGCTAAATACGCGCTCTATATTCACTTTAACGTTTCCCATTTGCCTGTTCTATCGGCATTTATGGCCACCTTCTCGCAAGGAGCTTTAACTGTCAATAATAAATCATTCGGATTTACTTATTGACAGGGAGCGTTTTTTTGAGTCATGATGGAGAGTGAAAGAAGGTATGGTTTTGCCATTCCTGCTCTTCACAGACGTAAAACTAGTTTGTTGACGGCACCCATCATGGGGCCGTTCCATGGGAGGACCACATATGAAATCAATTTTGAAAGCTGCGCTCGTTGGCGTTGCACTCACAAGCTTTGCTTCAGTTGCATCAGCTGGCACATTGGCTTGCTTGATCACTAAAAATAACTCGAACCCTTTCTTCGTAAAAATGAAGGAAGGCGCTGCTGCCGCCGCTAAAGAAGCTGGCTTGGATTTCCAAGCTTATGCTGGCGAAAAGGACGGCGATGCTGCTCCACAAATCACTGCCATTGAAAACTGCGTTGCTGCAGGTGCCAAGG
>JAYVPZ010000215.1:0-1975 GCA_043757105.1 Aestuariivirga sp.
GTGCGGCCAAGAGGACTCGAACCTCCACGAGTTTCCCCGTTACCACCTCAAGGTAGTGCGTCTACCAATTCCGCCATGACCGCATGCCAAATTGCGAACGCGCGCGGTAAATAACAGGGGTTTAGCGCCAGTGCAAGCCCCGCCTCTAAAATCCCACATGGTTAACAAAATTAAAACAAATTACATAGCATTTACATAGACTTATACTGGTATCTTGAACGTGACCTAAATGTGGCTTTGTTATGATGATCCCACAATAAGAAAACGAGTGGGACGTCAAAATGAAATTCATCAAAGCAGTGGGGACTGTGATTTTAGGAGCAACGCTCTTGAGCGGTTCAGCCTATAGCGCACAAATCCAATCCATCATGCCACCGAGCGGAAAGCAAGATTTCCTTGGTTTAAAGTTCGCCAAAGAGTTCAATCTGACAACTGCGCCAATCGGTTATGTGGCCTTCTGTGCTCGTGGCGAAGAAGAGTGCAAATTCAAAGGGGGCAAAGTTGAACGCGTTGCTCTGGATGCAGACAAATTTGACCAGATCAAACAAGTTAACGCCTATGTCAACACCAAGATTAAGCCGATGGGCGACGTAGATCTTTACGGTGTACCAGACTATTGGACTTATCCAATTTCAATGGGCGATTGCGAAGACTATGTGCTGCTGAAGAAGCGCTATTTGCAAGGCCTTGGCTTTTCTGCCGATGAACTGTTGATCACTGTTGTTTTTGATGAAAACGGTGCAGGCCACGCTATTCTTACAATCATGACTAACAAAGGCGATTACATTCTCGACAATCGCCGCAATGAAATTCTGCTCTGGAATCAGACAGGTTACAAATTTCTCAAACGCCAATCACAGACTGATGCCAACAAATGGGTCAGCCTGCAAACCAACACACCGCAAGTTTTGGTTTCAAGCCAAAGAAATTGATTGATTTGAGTTTTAGTTAGGTCCGGCCGGCGTCCCCCATCCCCCAAGCCACCGGACTTCCTGGAGCCGACACAGTTCCCACCCTGTGTCGGCTTCTTTTTTATAAACCTCAAGCACAATTTATAGCTGCTTCATGCCCGCAGCAAAGCGCTGCCAATTACGTACATAGCCCTGCGCGGATTTGGCCAGACCAGCGATTTCATCTATTTTCAAAACCCGTGCAACTTTTCCTGGGACGCCTAGCACCATAGAATTATCCGGAATTTCTTTGCCTTCAGCTACCAGCGCATAAGCGCCAATCAAACAGTTCTTGCCAATAAAAGCATGGTTCATGATGCATGCACCCATGCCGACCAACGTATTATCGCCAATCCTGCAGCCATGCAAAATGGCTTTGTGGCCGATCGTGCAGCCTTTCCCAATCACCAATGGTGCGCCGATATCAGTGTGCAACACGCAACCGTCTTGCACATTGCTGCCCTCGCCCACTTCAATCCATTCATTGTCGCCGCGCAGCACTGCGCCAAACCACACACTGGCATGGTGCAACATGCGCACACGACCGATGATGTCAGCCGAAGGTGCTACCCAACTATCCGCTGCAAGGTCAGGCCAGGTTCCGTCTAAAGCATAAATCGTCATAAATAATTCTCACGTCACACCAAATATCCGTGTGAGAATAACCACTCCTTGCACAAAGCTCCAGCCCAATCCGGCGACCACCATCAACAAACCAACCAGTGGCCGCTCGAACAACCACCAAGCCGCGTCCATGATCAAAGTGGTTGGCCCACTTAAGATCACCACTGGAACTTTAATTGGAATGAGAATGTCATCATCACCGAGCATTTTGAAACTGGGCGACTCGTCGGTTATTAACGCCCAAAGACTGGCGATTGTGCCCGATGAAACCATGCCGGTCGCAACCGCAAACAGATACGCAAGGTGATGCGTGTACATTCCCCAATATTCCCCAAAAGCAAAAGCCTGTCCCAAAACGGAACAGGGTATTTACATTTGATTAGGGTTTGCAATGTGAAGGC
>JAYVPZ010000216.1:0-1962 GCA_043757105.1 Aestuariivirga sp.
GGGGAGAAGGAAGGTTCCTTTTCCTTTCTTCCTTCTCCCCTTGAGGGAGAAGGTGTCGCAAAGCGACGGATGAGGGGTCGCCTACCATCATCGCTTCACTTCCCAAGTCGTCGTCCCATCCTTGTTGTCCTTAATCGCAACGCCCATCGCATCCAACTCATCCCGAATACGATCAGATTCTTTCCAGTTTTTGGTATGGCGAGCATTAAGGCGGGCGGCAATAAGGATATCAATCTGATCATCTACCGGTTCTGTACCTTTAAAATGATTCAGGACTCTGCGCTTTTCCGCAGCAAGCCAAGTTCCAATTGATGCCAAATCAAAACCCAGAAAAGTGAGACTCGCAGCCAACAAGTGAGCATTTTGGCCATGCCCGTTGAATTGTATTTCTTTGCGAATTTTATGTAATTCAGAGAGTGCCTCGGAGAAATTCAGGTCATCCTCCAATGCCGCAACAACCTTGACGCTAGGTAATTCGTCGTTGCTACTATTTTCTTTTGATGCCGCCTGCCACCAATCTTCCAATATGGCGGCTGACGACTCAAGAGAGGAGATAGTCCAATCAATTGGCTGTCGATAGTGTGTCTTCAGCATATTGAACCTTGCAACTTCTCCCGGCCAATCTTTCAACACATCAGCAATCGTCACAAAATTCCCCAAGCTCTTAGACATCTTCTGTCCTTCAACTTGCAGAAACCCATTATGCATCCACACATTGGCCATCACGCTGCTGCCATGCGCACATCTACTTTGGGCGATTTCGTTTTCGTGGTGGGGGAAGATCAGGTCGAGGCCACCGCCGTGGATGTCGAAGACTTCGCCCAAATAGCGTTTGCTCATGGCGCTGCATTCGATGTGCCAGCCGGGGCGGCCGCGGCCCCAGGGCGAGTCCCAGCCTGGCTCATCGGAGGATGATAATTTCCACAATACAAAATCTGCCGGATTTTTCTTGTGCGCTTCTACGGCCACGCGGGCGCCCGCCTGTTGGTCTTCCAATTTGCGGCCTGACAGTTTGCCATAATCAGACATTGAAGAAACACTGAACAACACTTCGCCTTCAGCGTTATAAGCATGACCTTTATTGATCAGTGTACTGATCATATCAATCATGCCTTGAATATTGTCAGTAGCGCGCGGTTCTTCATCAGGAGCCAAGCAACCGAGTGCTTTCGCATCAGCCTGAAATTGATTGGCGGTTTTTTCCGTCACGTTGCGGATCGCTTCATTCAGCGGCAAGTTTGGAAAATCGCGCAGTGCCCGCGCGTTGATCTTGTCATCCACGTCGGTAATATTGCGCACATAGGTAACGTGATCCGCCCCATAGAGATGGCGCAGCAGGCGGTATAAAACATCAAACACAATCACCGGCCGCGCATTGCCGATATGGGCGAAATCATAGACTGTGGGGCCGCACACATACATGCGCACGTTATTGGGATCGATGGGGGTGAAATCCTCCTTCGTTCTCGTCAGCGTATTATAGAGGCGCAAAGTCATGGTTCTTCTCTGATTACTTTAGGCATAGCTCGGCAAGCCGACTATGCCTTGGGCTGGGTGCTGCCCGGGAAACGCTATTCAGATTTTGAGTAAGCGGCGCCCAGCCAGCGATATGTCGCTAGATGCAAATAATAATGCTGCAAATGGCAGCGGTGGGGCGGGCCGTGTTCATGTTTGCAAAATGCGGGAAAACAACTGCTTCGTCAAGGGTGACCCGAAACAGGGTTGCTATGCCGTTTACGAGATGGCCCTGCCCGCTGAGGCCTGTTAATTTCAAAGCATGAATCAGGCACATCACCGCAACGGCATTTTGATTACGGCGTTGGCTCCCTTGGCATGGTCGCTGTCTGGTTTGTTCACAAGGGCGATCACCGCTGATTTGATGGCCATGCTGTTTTGGCGCGGGTTGTTTTCGGGCAGCGCCGTATTTGTCGCTTTCTTTTTGATCGAGCGCGGACAAATTTG
>JAYVPZ010000217.1:0-1954 GCA_043757105.1 Aestuariivirga sp.
GCTTTTTCCATCGTCAGGCCGATGTCGTCGAGGCCGTTCAACATGCAATGTTTGCGGAAAGCATCGACACTAAACTTAATCGTGCCACCATCAGGCCCACGAATTTCTTGAGCTGGCAGATCAATTGTCATCGTAGCGTTGGAACCGCGCTGCGCATCATCAAGTAATTTCTTCTGATCTTCAGCCGAAACCACAATCGGCAAAATGCCGTTCTTGAAACAGTTATTATAAAAAATATCAGCAAAGCTGGTGGCGATGACACAGCGAATGCCAAAATCGAGCAGCGCCCATGGCGCGTGCTCACGCGATGAACCACAGCCAAAATTATCACCAGCCACTAAAATTTCCGCCTTGCGATAAGCCGGTTGATTGAGCACAAAGTCTGGCAGTTCTTTGCCTTCTTGGGTGTAACGCATTTCATAAAACAGTGACTTGCCCAAGCCTGTGCGCTTGATGGTTTTGAGAAACTGTTTTGGAATAATCATATCAGTATCGATATTGGTGATGTTCATTGGAGCAGCAACACCAGTGAGAGTATCAAATTTTTGCATGGGTGGTTCCTTAAATAAGATCAACAGCCAGTGCTTCATCAGCACCGATCATAATATTGAGATTTTGCACGGCGGCACCAGATGCACCTTTGCCGAGATTATCGTAAATCGACATAATCAAAACCTGGCCGCGTTGCTCATTGGCCAAAACATAAAGGCGCATTTGATTGGTGTTGTTCAAAACTTGTGGATCGAGCTGAGGCGAACGTTCCAACATTTCCAAGGGTGCAACTGAAACAAATTTTGATTTCGCAAAATAGTTACTCAAGGTTTTGTGAATTTTAGTCGCGGTCACGTCTTTTTTCAAACCTTTGAGAAATAACGGCACACAGCCCATCATGCCTTGCGCGTAATTGCCAACGGCCGGTTGGAAAATCACATCGCGTTTGAGGCCTGTATAATATTTCATCTCGGGCAAATGCTTGTGATTAAAAGTCAGACCATAAGGCATAAAGGGCGAGGCCGCAGCACCTTGAGCCACATAATCTTCAACCATTTTCCGGCCACCACCGGTGTATCCAGAAATGGCATTATAAGTGATAGGATAATTTGCAGGCATCAATCCTTTGTCGAGCAGCGGCTTGATGGAAGCAATCAACCCCTGCGGATAACAGCCGGGGTTCGACACAAATTTCGCCTTGGCAATGCGTGCACGTTGCTTAGAGTCCAGCTCGGCAAAACCGTAAGCCCATTTGGGGTCAACACGGTAAGCCGTCGAAGCATCAATCACGCGCGTTTTTGATTTTTTATCAATAAGAGAAACCGCTTCAATTGCGGCATCATCGGGCAAACACAAAATTGCGACGTCAACTGAGTTAAGAAGAGCGCGGCGCATTTCCGGGTCTTTGCGTTTTTCAGGTGCAATGGAAACCAATTCAATATCGCTGCGGTGTTTCAAACGGTCACGGATTTGAAGACCCGTGGTTCCGGCTTCGCCGTCTATAAATATGGTGGGTTTGGTGGTCATGATTGGGGCTTCTACAGCCAGTCCGCCAGCTTTTCAACATGAACGGCAGATTAACGGCCCCCTCAGAATAGGTTCAGCCCCAATCCCTCATAAGGGTCACATCAACGGTGATGAACACCGCCGAACCAACAAATGAAACGCTCAACAAAAGGAATAAAACCATGATCCGCAAGACACTTATCGCAGCAGCAGCTGCAACAGCCATCGCACTCAGCTTTGGCGCAACATCAGCAAAAGCCGACAGCATTGATATCGGCTTTGGCTTTGGCTCTGGAGGCTTTTCTTCTGGCAGCTTTGGCTTCCACGGTGGTGGTTACGGCTACGGCCACCACGGATATTATGACGACGCAGGATATGACGAAGATTGCGGATATCGCATTGTGCAAAAGCGTGTTTGGAATGCTTGGCACACCCACAAAATCTGGATCTCAAAGAA
>JAYVPZ010000218.1:0-27780 GCA_043757105.1 Aestuariivirga sp.
TGTGTGTAGCGGCACGCCAATTTCAATACGACAATTGGTCGAAAACAGAATAAAAGAAAAAAATTCTATAATAAAAATGAATCTAGGCTATCACCCCTATCCAGAATTCGAACCGATGGCATTCTGGGGTGAGAAGTAATGGTGACATGTGGTCGAGAGTAAAATTGGTCTGTGGCTCAATCGGAATGAATGAAGGTTAATCATTTTAATGAAGTCAATCCAATGCTGAACTCTGCTGGGTCAAACAATTCACCTCTTGTCTCAATAGGGTTGCCTGTATTCAACGGGGGCAGATCGTTAGCTCCCGCAATTCAGTCGATATTATCCCAGACTCATCAGAATTTTGAACTCATCATATCCGACAATTGCTCAACCGACGAGACCTCGGCAATTTGCAAAAACTTTGCGGCCAAAGACAATCGAATAAAATATTTCCGCCAAGTTAAAAATATCGGTGCGGCCGCTAACTTTCGATTTGTGTTGGAGCAGGCTGTTGGCAAATATTATTTTTGGGCGGCTTGCGACGACACGCGCTCATCAGATTTTATTGCGGTGAATGTTGATTATTTGGAAAGCCACCCAAATTACGTTGCATCCATATCGCGATCTCGCAACGAGGGCGGAAAGTTCAGCACATATTGGATGGGAGACCGACCGCTCAATCATGATTCTTATGAAAAAAAGATTTTGACCTTCTTTAAGGGTTGGCACCGTGCCGCAATATTTTATTCGATCTATCGGCGCGAAGCTATTGTGAATCATCCAATTCTCTATGGCCCCACACATCTTGCCCAAGATTGGACGATGATCATGCACACTGCCAAATTGGGCCATATGCAAAGAATTGAACAAGGTGAAGTGATATTTGGAACTGACGGTGAGAGCAAAGGCATTCGCCATATGCGCGGCATGCGGAAGCGGCGTATTGAATATTTTTTTCCGCATTGGGAACTGTGCATGTTCTTGAAAGAAATCTCCAAAGATTTTTCCACGCGTGCCCGTATCACTCTTTTGTTCCGCGCAATCATCCTGAACATCAGGGCCAATCTCATGCGATTGATTTATGTGTTTGAGACTTGATGGAAACTGGGACTGAGATGACAGAGCAGTTAAATTGGGCGGCTATAACGCCCAGCTACAATTTGGATTTTGAACGGTGCAAACTCCTGTGCCGCAGCATGGATGCTTTTTTGAGCGGCCCTTGGCATCACTATATCGTGGTTGATCCCGCGGATGTGGCGCAGTTTGCGCCTTTGGCTGGCCCTCGTCGGACTGTGATTAACAAGGCTGAGATTTTACCAAAGGGTATGTATTTTATTGGTAAAGTTCCCATCATGCGGTTGGGGCGGCTGTGGTGGTCTTGGAAGCACGGCCCGGTTTTTGGCTGGCAAATGCAGCAGTTTGTAAAAATTTTTATGGCTTCGCATGTCAAACAAGACGTACTTGTATTTTTAGATTCTGATATTTTTTTCCTCAAGCCATTTGACATCAGTGCGTTCTCGCGGGGAAACCAAGTGAGGTTCAGTTCGGTGGAATCTCCAATGCAATTAGAAAGCACAATGAAGAGCGCCAGCCTTGCATTATTGGGTTTGTCAGCTCGTGAAGCGATTAAATATGCTTATGCTGATCCAATTATAGTTTGGCACCGTCGGACGGCAGTGGCTATGCAAGACTACATTTCCAAATTGCAAAACAAGCCATGGCACGAGGCCATCGGTTCAAAAATCATGTTCTCGGAATACATGCTCTATATTTTGTTTGTGAACTACATCCAAAAGTCCAACCCGTTTCTCTATGAAGATAACACAGTCTATTGCAAAACACTTTGGACAAAAGAAGCCGCAAAGACGACTGATGTCGCCGATTTTTGTTCTCGTTTAAATCCCGAACACGTTGCAGTTTGCATCCAATCCTTGATTGGCATTCCCATCGATTTTTATGCCCAGCAGCTGGATCAAGCCATTCTCCGCGAACAACGGTCTCATTGAAATCGACTATAGCCAGTTGCACATACAAGGTACAAAGAGAGTCTAACGCGTTAAATGTTCAATTGGTTTAAAATAAATGGTGCCCGGAGCTAGGATTGAACCAGCGACACGCGGATTTTCAACCAAGCTAGATGGGTTTGAATTTGTTCGGCGATTTCGAATTTTCATCATACGATTCAGCTGATGAGCAGCAAATTCGTACCTGCGATTTCATTGGCATAGCCCCCAATCTCACGTTCGATTTGCTACCCAAAAAGTTGTAAAATACTATCGGTGCAAGATCAGTAGAAGTAATCGATGAATTAGAACAAGCACCCGCAGCTTTAATTGGTCTTTTGATGGACGAAAATTTCGGTAACCGCATCATCGAGCTTTGAACGATTTTATCCTCTTTTGCTAATTCTCTCCAAATCAGATGCAATTTCTCCTTGGTGGTTTTAACCATTGCATCAAGGCAATCCAAAACGCCTTAACTTAGTGTCCGTGAAACCGGCAGCAGCTCAGTCTGCTCGACGATATAACGGTATGATTATTTTAAAATCGATTTCTGTTATTGGGAACTTTTCCGACGCCACTGCATTTTACTTACACGGTTCAGACAATCAAGTCTGGGATAACGTGAAATGAGGCGTCAACATGCTTGACCAAATTTCTACTGATAAAACTATTCAATCCCGTCGCACCGTTTTGAAGTGGACTGGTGGTGCTGTCGCTGTGATCGCGATGTCTGGCGGTTTTTTACCTAACTTTGGAATAAGCTCGGCACTTGCTGCCGATCTCGGTGAAGGTGACATTGGCGTACTGAATTACGCATATGCGCTCGAACAACTTGAAGCAGCTTTTTATGTGAAAGTTGTGGATAGCCCCTATGCGGATATGCCGGAAGGTGAAAAAACAGTTCTTACGGAAATTCGTGATCATGAAGTTGCGCACCGCGAATTCTTGAAGAAAGCATTGGGTGAAAAAGCCATTCCTGATCTTGAAGTTGATTTTTCAAAAGTTGATTTCACTAAGCGCGAAAGTGTTTTGGGTACCGCTAAAGTGTTCGAAGATCTCGGTGTATCTGCATATAATGGTGCCGGAAAATTGATCAAGAATCCTGATTATCTTTTGGCAGCAGGTAAAATTGTGTCAGTTGAGGCGCGTCACGCCGCTACTATTCGTGATCTTTTGCAACCAGGCAGTATCGCTTTTGCTAGCATGGAAGTTGTGGACAAGAATGGACTTGATGCAGCCAATCCTCCAGCTGTCGTGTTGAAGGCCGCAGGCCCATTCATCAAAACAGAATTTACAGCCAATTCGCTTGTAGGAATGAAATAATGGAAAAAAATCAGACATTACTCGGCCAACTCGACCAAGACTTGGTTTCACATTTAGTTTCTAATCGACGTGGTATTTTTACAAGTACTGCAAAAAAGCTTGGTGCTTTGATATCGGCACCTTTGCTTTTGGCTGCGGTTTCTAAACAAGTTTTTGCGGCTGGTTTGCCAAAGCAAATTGAAGAAACCTTGAATTTCGCATTGACCTTGGAGCACATTGAAGATGCGTTCTATCGTACAGCTTTGGAAAAGAACTTCATTCCAAAGGAACACGTTGCAGTGTTTACTCATATCGGCTTGCATGAAGCGCAACATGTTGCGTTTCTTTCAGGAGCCTTGGGTGCAGCAGCTGTAAAGCGGCCTAATGCTGATTTCACAGCGGGTGGGAAATATGCCGACGTTTTCTCGAATTTCAAAACATTCTTGACGTTGTCTCAAACCTTCGAAGATCTGGGTGTAGCGGCCTATAAGGGCCAAGCCGGAAATTTGATGGCGAACGGTGACATCTTGACTGCTGCTTTGCAAATCCATTCAGTCGAAGCGCGTCACGCCGCAGTTGTCCGACGCATTGGTGGCATGAAAGCTTGGGATGGAGCATTTGATGAAGCAAAGACCAAAGAAGAAGTGCTGGCTGCGGCTGGTCCATTCTTGAAGGCTTAAAACTTAGTGGCCCCGCCGCCAACTTGGTGGCGGGGTTTTTCTTTTGAATTAATTTGCAGAGAAACATCAAGGCTCAAATCCAAGTACACGATGGTACACTGCTTTATGTAAAAAAAGGGGGACAGGGCATCCGGTTGTTTTGATGCATGGTTAGCTGATATAAGCTGATAGTCTTGATAATCTAGCAGTTGCGATAGCCGAAGCTGGGATGTGCGCCATTGCATACGACAGGCGTGGCTTTGGCCGATCAGAGCAGCCGTGGTCGGGATATGATTATGATGCATTGAGCGAAGAGGTTCTGCAATGATCTCAGATTGTTTCGATGATGGCTGGGTTGAAGCCCACGCTGGCCCGCGTCAGTGCATTCTCAACAACAGGTTTCGAGCCTAATCTTGCAGCATTCAAAGTGCCTACTTTGATTATCCATGGCAAAGCCGACAAGACGGTTCCTATTGATGCTGCTGGCCGTGCAGCAGCTGCTATCAAGCAATCAAAAATACTTGAATATGAAGGAGCGCGCCATGGATTGTTCGCAACTCATAAAGATCGTTTCACTAAGGACTTGTTGGCATTCTTGAAGATCTCATAACATGCCGGCATTTGGTAACAATAAAAAAAGTCACGGGGAAAATTCCTCCGTAACTTTTCTGTAGATAGGTCTATGCAGCTTCGGCTTCAATGTTAACGACTGAGCGCGCGAGCTCAGAAAGAGCAGCATCTGTATTCTTCTCTTCCTGAAGCGTTGCTTCAAGCAAACCAATGGCTTCGTCGAGCCCCAGTTCTCCTGCCCACGTTTTCAAAGTTCCGTAGCGCGACATCTCATAGTGTTCGACAGCTTGGGCAACAGCAAGAAGCGCTGCATCTAGGGCCGGCGAACCTTTGTATTCTTCGATAATGCCTTCGCCCTCTTTCACAATTCCCATGATGGCGTCACAGGTTTTGGCTTGAGGTTTGGCATCGATCATACCAAATATTTCTTCTAAGCGTTGCACATGACCTTCTGTCTCAGTCCGATGTTTTTGAAATGCCATTTTCAGATCAGGTGAAATTGCTGCCTTGACCATTTTAGGAAGGGTTGCAACGATCTTCTTTTCAGCGAAGTAAACATCTTTCAAGGTGTTGTGAAAGAGGTCGTGTAGATTTTTTTGAGTTTTTGCCATGATATTCTCCTTTAGGTTTCACGGTGATTGTTTAGATGTTGCCGATAACCTTTAAATGTCCGCAACTGGCATTGGTTCCAGTTTCCGCGTCAAATTTTATGGACCGATGTCCATAGAACGTCATCGAAGAAATTAATCTGATGTTGTGTGATTTAACGGAACTAACGTCACGCAAAGCCGTTCCAAACCGTAGGGCAGAAAAATCTACTTCGCAATTTGCCCGCAAGGAACATAATTATGAGACCAATGCCTGCAAACATCTTTAAAGAAGACTTGTTCAAACATACGAATACGCAACAACTTTTAAACTGCCTTGTGATCTTTCTAGCAATTTGCGCTATATTATTTTATGGGCGAGATATTCTTATCCCTATTGTCTTTGCAGTGTTACTCTCATTCTTGTTGGCCCCGTGTGTTCGAGCGCTGCAAAAATTGAGTATTCCGAAATCCCTTTCTATCGTCTTTGTTGTATTCGTCGCCTTTGCTGTTTTAATTGGCGTCACCGCTGTTGTAGGCACAACTTTGACCAATCTAGCTGCCGAACTTCCACGATATGAGAGCAACTTGCGTCAAAAGGCCCAAAGCTTAAAGTTAGCCACCTCAGGCGGAACGACAGTTGAAAAAGCGGCGAATGTTCTGCAGGATTTACAAACTGAACTGCAACAAACCGACAAAAAAGCCATTCCAGAGGCCCGTTCTACAAAGCCCATTGCGGTTGAGTTACATCAAACCAGCTTCGGCCCGCTTGATCCTATTATTTCTTTGGTGAGCGTGTTGATCCATCCATTAACTCAGTTGGGTATTGTGATATTAATGGTGGTGCTGTTCCTCTTTAATAAAGAAGACCTAAGGAGTCGGCTAATCCGTTTGGCAGGCACTGCTGATATAAGTCGTACAACCGAAGCGTTGGATGAGGCCGGTGTGCGATTAGGCAAGCTCTTCATGGGGCAAATATTTGTGAACGCCTCAACTGGGCTGTTGGTCGGAATTGCGCTCGCAATCATTGGCGTACCCGGCGCTATATTATGGGGCGTACTAACCTTCGTTCTGCGCTTTGTGCCTTACATCGGTTCAATGATGGCAGCTATTCTGCCTGTCATTATCGCTGCTGCTATTGGCGAAGGCTGGAATCTTGCGCTAGTGACAGCAGGGACGTTGCTGGCGATTGAATTTATTGTTGGCCAATTCGTTGAACCGCTGTTGTTTGGTAAAATGACTGGTCTTTCGCCTGTAGCGATCATTGCATCTGCTGCTTTTTGGACGGCACTTTGGGGGCCTATCGGTTTGATTCTCGCTACACCACTTACAATTGGTTTGCTGGTAGTTGGAAGAAACATTGAGTCATTGGATTTTCTTGAGGTCTTACTCGGCAGCGAATCTGCCCTTACTCCCGATCATGCATTGTATCAGCGATTACTAGCGTCCGATCCGATTGAAGCAGCTGAATTGGCTGATACCTATGTGAAGGAAAAACGTTTGGACGGCTTCATTGCCGAAGTCGCAATCCCAAGCCTTTTGCTGGCAAACAATGATCAGTTGCGGGGTGTTTTGACGCCTGAACGTCAGACAACAGTTGTGAATTCGTTTTCAGAAATGCTGGATGATTTGATGCCAGACAATGAAGCGGATATCAATCAATCTGCTGTGACTGTTTTGATATCTCCACCGGGCGTTCTTAATTTTGGTGCCACTCTTGCACTTTCAGCACTTTTAAAGTTGAAATCCGTGCCGCATTTAATGCTTGCGCAAGATGCTATTGCCCTAGGTAAGTTTCCTGAGATAGATTTAACAAAAGCCAGGTGGGTTTGCCTTTGCTATCTCGTCTCACCAAGTGAAGCCAAGCATAATTATGTGTTAAGGAGATTGGCCGGGCATTTTCCAAGCACAAAGATTCTGGGCGTTGTATGGTCAAAGGCGGCCACGGGAATGGAGCTGCAAACACCGCAAAGCGTTCTCTCGATCATGGTCGAAAATATCCTGCTTGCCGAAAAAGAAGTCAGCACTGCCGCATTAATTACAGCATCCGCTTAATACGCGGACATGAGCAAAAAAAAGCGGCACCACAAATGCCGCTCAAGTCGGGGGAGTAGAATTGGTTCAGCTCCAGCGCGTGAACCGAGAATGGTCTGTGCTTTCATCGCGATGTTTGCCGCCCATGGTTGCGGCCCACCAAGCTGCTGCAGCACTGACTAATAAAGATGCTGCAGTAAGAAAAGCGATCAAAATGCCAAAGCGGCGCGCAGTGTCGGCTTGGGATTTTAGGATTGTTATTGCTTCATCTAAACGTTTTTCAGCTTCAGGCGCACCCAGTCCCGAACGTGTCGATATTTCACGAACGAGATAGGTTTTGTCGGCCGTATCAAACGTTTTAAATGTTAAGTTTTTAGCCAATACAAGCGCGATCAGCGAGTTATCGGTGGGCACGGCTGATTGAAGAGCTGCGTTGTTTCTGACGAGCTTTTCAACATAGTAATCGGTGTTTATGGTTTTGGCTGCACCGCTCAAACCGGAGACAGCAAGCAAACCTGTTAGAATAATTCCAAATGCTAATGCCACCGCCCAAACAATAAGACCATGGGTTCCGTCGCGCATTTCTACTTCATGGGGCTTGGCGTCGCCGATTCGCCTGCGCATGCGTCCGGCAATATATCCGCCTCCCGCAAAACTTGAAACCTGTACCCATAAAAGCCAGAGTGCACCCGCTACGGCTAGACCGGTGGCAGACGCTGCATTGGTTGACTGAAATGAAGTCATAGAAAGTCCGATTGCCGATCCGAAGGCCAAAAACACAGTTGAAACTGCGACGGCGACAAACGCACCGGCGATTATAGAGCCCCAGTCTACATAGTGGCTGGGGTTTACGGCTTCGATTGATAGATCAACTTCGGTCATGATTTACATCCATTTTGTGTGAGTGAATTTGAGAACTTTAAATCTTCAATGCAGGCCCAGAAATGACAGTATCGCCATCACAATGACAACCAAGCCGACCAGATAGACAATGGAATTCATTTTAAACCTCCTGAAACACTGTGAGGCCAACCCTCAACTTCTCAGAAACGCTTGGATCAAATTTCCGTTCCCACATCATCTGGAAAAAAATCAATCGGATGTGGAACAAACTGTTGGTGGAATAGTTTTTATACTACCAAATTGAAAAAGGAGAATTGATGATGCGCGGTATTGTTCTTTGGCTTGTGGGAATCCCAATTCCCATCATCATTCTATTATATCTATTTCACGCAGTTTAAGCTCTGTAGAACCTGTCACTTCCGCTAAATTTAGCTGTCAAAAAAATGGTCGCGTTAGTATTTCTAACGTGTTCATTTTTACAATTTAATGGTCTGAAAGTAGATCCGCATTCAGATGTAATAAGTTTGTTTTCGAGTAAGATTTGGATTCTTCGCTATCGTCCAATTGCAAAAGTATCGTGAGCCTTGCCCTCGCGCGATTTACCCGACTTTTTACAGTGCCGACCGCCACCGAGCAAATTTCTGCTGCTTCTTCGTAGGAAAAACCTGAAGCGCCAACAAGTATAACCGCTTCGCGTTGATCTTCAGGTAGCTTGGCAAGGGCGATGCGCAAATCTGCCATATCAAGGTGCCCGTTTTGTTCGGCAGGTACAATAACCTTGCTGGAGTAAACACCGTCAGCATCTTCAACTTCCCGTTTTCTTTTTCTGAGCTGTGTGTAAAATTCGTTGCGGAGAATTGTATAAAGCCATGCCTTCATATTTGTATCAGCTTGAAAACTCTCGTGATGCTTCCAAGCTTTCATGAGCGTTTCCTGCACAAGATCGTCTGCGCGGTCACTGCGCGCCGTTAACGACATCCCAAAAGCTCTTAAGCCGGGAATTGCCGCTATCATTTGATTTCTAAATTGAGGGGAAATGGTCATCTCAGTTTCCAACCTAACTGGGCTTTTTGCCAGAGCTGGCATCTTCAAGCTGCTTGAGCAAATCCATAAAGCGGTCTGGGACAGGTTGTTTGGCAACTTCTTCATAATAGTTACGCAAGCGCTGACCTATCAAATCTGAAACTTTCGGTTTGGCGGAGGTTTGTATCATTTTCTCGATTTTTTCGCCCGTTTTAGGAGCTTTTCGTAGCTTTTTCTTGTCGTCGACCATGGTTTACCTCTAGACGGTGATTACATTCGCTGTGAAAATACCACTATTACGGTATGCCTCGGCCTAACAGTTGGTTATAATTCTAAAATTGCACAAAAGTTCCCGATTAAAAAATTTATTATAACATCAGGAACCAAAGTGGAGGATCAACGTTAAGGCTAGTGTTTCTTGGTATAAGCAACACATTGCCGCTTACAAAATAGATTTTGGGGATTTATATGATACTTGCAGCGAATATTGCACCACATCTGCCGTTTTTGCGGCGCTTTTCACGCTCTTTGACTGGTAGCCAGACAAGTGGTGACGCTTATGTGGCAGCACTTTTGGAATCAATTATTTCTGACCCGGCAACTTTTGAAAAAGACCCAACATATCGAATTTCGCTCTACCGTTCGTTTTGCAAGCTTTGGGAATCGATATCACTCAACATGAAAAAACCACAGTCGAGTGGCGATTGGGAGGCTTCAGCTCAGCGGCATTTGTCAAACATTCCAGCAAAGGCCAGAGAAGCTTTTTTGCTGATGGCCGTGGAAGGTTTTACCAACGCCGAAATAAGCCTGATCCTTGCTATGCCTACAGCAGATGTAACAAAGCTTTTAGATGAAGCGTCACAAGCGCTGGTGGATCAAGTTGCAGGCGACGTGATGATCATTGAAGATGAACCCATCATCGCTATGGATCTAGAAGCGCTATTGGAAAGTTTGGGCCATAAAGTAACTGGTATTGCGCGGACTGAAAAAGAAGCGATTCATCTTGCTTCAATAAAACCTCCCGGACTAATTCTTGCTGATATTCAATTGGCCGATGGAAGCTCTGGGATTGATGCAGTCAATAAGATACTTCAAAATATTACTGTGCCCGTTATTTTCATCACAGCTTTTCCCGAGCGTTTGTTGACAGGCGAGAAACCCGAACCAGCATTTCTAATTACCAAGCCTTTTATGCCCGAAATGGTTAAAGCGATGGTCAGCCAAGCATTGTTCTTTGATAGCAAAAGCGGGATAGACGCTTAACGATCAATAATTTGTTTTTTCAAAGACTGAATTGTTCTTTAGAATAACCGTCACATTTTCATCTGCTGCATCCCATGCGATCACATTTTGACTCGCGTATATCAAACCAAATATGGGTGGCAAGAGCATCATAGCTGTCGCAAGGCATAAAGGTCGAAGGATTTTTTGAGCCGCGCTGTGTGACCGAGTCATCATGCATGTACAACGGCGTTGCTAGACTTTAGTTCATTCACAGTAGCGTGATAAAAAACGGCACTAACTTATAACTATGAATTCTATCGTGCATGTCAAACCTTTCGGGTCAAAATCGTTTACTACTATCGCCTCGGCAAGGCTTCTTTGGATGATTGTTGATCCAAACCCAGTCACAATATTTGCTTCTATTTTTGGGCCGCCTCGTTCACGCCAAATGATTACAATTTTTGTGGACCCGTCTTCTAACGGTTCGACCAGCCAATCGATTTTTACGTTTCCATTTGGCGATGCTAAAGCGCCAAACTTTATTGCGTTGGTTGTTAGCTCATTAAATATCAAACCGAGTGGTGAGGCATAGCCGGGCGGAAGATTAACGACGCCTGCTGAATATTGAATGCGCCGGTCATCGAGTGGCAAATGAGCCGCTAATTGCTTTCTAAACAAAGCACCAAGCTCAGTGCCCTTCCAGTCACTATCAGTCAAAACATCCTGTGCTGCGGCCAAACTATGTAAACGACCGGAGAATGCAGTTGCAAAATCATCTGGGTTTCGAGATTTTGTTAAAGTTGAACGGAGAATCCCCTGTAAGATTGCAAAAGAGTTCTTGTTGCGATGGGCCAGTTCTCGCGCCATTAAAATTTGTTGCGCTTGGGCTTGTTTTTTTTCGCTAATATCATGAATCGCAACAGAGATTGATAAAGGTTTTCCACTGGATGATTTGACCGGTGCCAAAGCCACAGAAATATCTACAAATGAACCATCTTTACGCATTCGCCGCGCTTCATAAGGTTCAACTTTGTCACTGGATAAAGCCTTCGCAATCAACGCCATTTGTTGTTCGTTTTGTCCAACACCCGCCAAAATACTTATGCTTTGCCCAATTGCTTCAACAGCAGAATAACCAAACAATTGTTCCGCCGCTGGATTCCATGTCTCGATAATGCCGTCGAGGGTGATACCAAATAAAGCATCATGGGATGCTAATGCTACAGCAGCCAATCGACTATTATAGGCTTCTGCCTGCCTGCGGTCTGAAATATTTGATGTCGCACCCGCAAATCGCGTAATCTCGCCTGTCGCATTGCGATAGGCCCTACCGGAATCCGCCACCCAAATATAATGACCATCTTTATTGCGAATGCGATACTCAATCTTATATCTGTCATCGGTTTGAAGATAGCTTGGGTCCGCGTAAGATTTTAAACGCATTTCATCATCTGGATGACGAAGTGATGTCCAACCTTCGATATCTTGTGCTACTTCTTCGGGAAGCCAACCCAACAGTTTCGTCAATCCTTGGCTGCGCCACATCTTGTTTGATGCAATATCCCAATCATAGATTAATGCGTCTGCCGCTTCTTCAGCAACTGCAAGTCTCTCGGCCATCAACAGAAGTTGCGCTTGAGCGGCTTTTTGTTTGGTCACGTTTTGAGTTGTGGAAAACGCTCTCAATAAAGCGCCGAACTCATCACGGCTTAACTTCCCTTTGAGATGCCAAATAATCTCCTCGTCATTTTTGCTGAGCCCACAAAAATTCAACTCATATTCATCAGTATCTTCACGCAGTTTGAAGGCTTCAAATTCTTTCAGAAGGCGCGGACGATCTTTTTCTGCCGCGAAAAAAAAACACTGAGATGGATCATCAGATATGTCTTTTTGATCGCACTCAAGGATCCGATGAGAGTTCCCACTCCATGCTATTCTTTCAGACTTAATGTCAATTTCCCAAGCAAAGGAATCTTTGGTCTCCGTGGCCAAACGTAACCGATCTAATCTTTCTGTAACTACGACATCTAGCACGTCCGAAATTCCAATCTAAAACTCAATGACGATCGGATGAATCGCCTTGACCTTATCTGACTATCCAAACTCGAGCTTAATTAGCTAGTTTTTCGGAAATCTACCTGCGCTACATTATCTTTGTAGGTTTCTTTTGGATCAGAGCCTAACAACATCTTGATACCGGCCCAAATACCTGAGCCGCTCAACCAGATTTCGCCTTGATCTAAATCAAAGCGCAGCAAAGCCAATTTTGGATCGTCTTTACCGTCTTCATACCATGCTGCAACATATGGATTCCAAAGCTTATCGATCATAGACTTGGAGTTATCCAGAGTGAGACGGCCGTGAACAGTCGCATAAAGATCATTATTTTTGGATACAAATGTCGCGACGCCGTGATTGCTTTTATTCAAATTCTTGACGAGCATCGCATCCATTGATGAAAAAAACCAAATTGGACCTTCTTGACCATCAAGTTGAGCTCTCATGGGGCGCGCATGGCCGTTTTCAACATTCACAACACCCAGCATCATGGCCATGTCTGAACTAAGAGTGGTCCAAAACCGCGATTTAAGCTCATTCTCTGTTGTCATATAATGTTCTCCTGTGCCTGATTATTTCTAAACGTCTGACAAGCAGCAAAGTTCCGGACTTTCGCCTTGTTCAACCAGACATCAAATAAACTTGAACGCCGAGACGATTGATGATTATAACAAGTTCTGGGCAGGCCAAACGGTTGCCCTGATCTAATGCGTTTGGTTCTTGAACAGATGTTGTGAGCGATATGCTTCCCGAGAGACGTGCAGCCTGTGAAAGTTATAAGTTATGGACCAACCCAATCAGCGGAAAAGTACAATCGGAACGGTTGATGAAGCTTTTGCTCTTGCGCTGCTAGAAGCCAGCCCCGACTGCCTTAAACTGATCAATTTTGACGGTATCGTGGAATACATTAACCAAAGCGGCGTCGGTTTGATGACGTTATCAAGTCCAGACGATGTGGTTGGAAAAAAATGGGAAGCTATTTGGCCAGCTGAAGAGAGGATCAAAATCAATCTTGCAATTGCGGAGGCGCAATTGGGGCAAAAAAGTCGTTTCGTCGCCGAAGCGCCAATGCTTACGGGTGCGCGCAAGGTTTGGGACGTGTCAGTGGTACCTATTTCTGACCCCTACGGCAACCCGTTTAAGCTATTTGCAACATCACGCGATATCACCGATCATAAGCAAGCTTCAGAAGTACTCAATGTTGCAAATCAATCTTTCCGGCAAATGGTCGAAAGCTCGCCTTTTGGCTTGTGCATCGTAGATTCAGATTTCCAGTTGGCTTACGTAAGTGAGGGCGCGCAAAATGCTTTCGCCGCGGTTCACCCCTATATTGGTCGCGACTTCGCCAACATCATGCATGAAATGTGGGGGGAACCATATGCCTCCAATGTCATTAGGGCTTTTAGACACACTCTTCAAACCGGAGAAAGCTATAAAGCATCCAATACAGTCGAGCAACGCAAAGATCTTGACAAGACAGAAGCGTATGATTGGAAAATAAACCGCGTCATGCTGCCTGACGGACGTTATGGTGTTATTTGCAATTTTTACGACCTATCCGAAAGAACAAGCCAAGACGCGGCTCTACTTGAAAGCGAAGCAAGATTCCGTGGTACATTTGAAAACGCAGCTGTGGGCGTGGCCCACGTGGCACTTGATGGCATGTGGATTGATGTAAACCAAAAGCTTTCGGACATTGTGGGGTATTCCCGCGAAGAACTTTTGAGCAAATCGTTTCAGGACATAACTCACCCAGATGATATGGCAGAAGACTTGGAACAAGTTCGCCGTATAATTGCAGGTGATATTAGCACCTATAGCATGGATAAGCGCTATATTCACAAGAGCGGTGCGATCATCTGGGCGGGGCTAACCGTCTCTTTGCACCGATATAAGAATGGCCAGCCGCATTATTTCATTTCAATTGTTAGAGACATCAGCGAGCGCATTAAGGCCGCTGACGCCTTGCGTGAGAGCCAAAGCCGCCTTAGTCACGCAGCCGAAAGCGCTAAGCTATCTTATGCAGTTATTGATTTGCTGAATGGACAAATCAAAGCGAGCCACAATCATGATGGTGTCATGGGTTTTAACATACCCGGAATCATAGACGGGGCAGACACAAAATATGTGACAGATATTTTTCTGGCGCACGTAGTTGAGGCTGATCGCCACCGTGTTCAAGAAACCCTACTTCAAGAATTACAGGGAAATATAGTACCAAAAATTGAGTATAACGTAAAAGGCGATGACGGCGAAGAACGGTCAATTGTCACGCGCTCGACCTTTGAAAAAAGCCAAAAATCTCAATCAAATAAGATTTTTACAACTT
This sequence comes from Aestuariivirga sp., assembly GCA_043757105.1. GTDB lineage: Bacteria > Pseudomonadota > Alphaproteobacteria > Rhizobiales > Aestuariivirgaceae > Aestuariivirga. The sequence goes on from JAYVPZ010000218.1 coordinate 14,615, forward strand.
ATATCGATATTACAGAACAGAAGAAATCTGAAGGGCGTATCCGTCTGCTGATGTATGAAGTTAATCACCGGGCCAAAAACCTACTTGCTGTCGTGCAGGCCGTTGCGAGGCAGACAGCCAAAAGCGGAGATCCAAGCACTTTTGTAGAGCGACTGTCAGATCGCATTGCGGGCTTGGCGGCAAGTCAGGATCTGTTGGTGTCCAAAGAATGGAAAGGCGTATCTGTCGCTGATTTGGTGCGTTCACAGATCATTGGATTTTCTGATCAAGTTGGCATCCGGATCATTTTTGATGGGCCAGAACTTACCTTGTTGCCATCAGCAGCCCAAGCAATCGGTATGGCCTTGCACGAGTTAGCCACCAATGCTTCAAAATACGGTTCACTCTCTGCTCCTGCCGGCCGCGTTATAGTATCTTGGGACTTAGCTGGGGAGAGTGCCGATGTTTTTACGATGGCTTGGCAGGAGTCCGGCGGCCCTCATGTAAAGCAACCAACAAGCCATGGCTTTGGACAAAAGGTCATCATCCAAATGGCGCAATCGGCTTTGAACGGCGCAGCCGATATTGATTATCGTAATACGGGATTGGTGTGGCGGTTAGAATCTCCTATCGTCTCCACATTAGCCTAATTGCAAAGAGGCTATTGAAAGGAACCATTGTCGTCGTCACGAGTTCTTTTCGCAACGGTATTGATTTTCTCAATGTCAATTCGGCTCGCAGAGGATTAGGGATGATGAACAAGGCGCAAGAAGGTTATATGGTTTTCTTGGCAGATGGGGCTGCGGGCATTGCCGCCGTTCGACAAGTCTACGATTCTAGAATCGTAATTTATGTGGAAAATTCTGGTGATTTCACAATCCCGATTGAGGCGATTAGCGATATTCACTCCCAAAAAGTGATCTTAAATTCGCAATTGCTAGATGCCAAATTAATCGAAGCCATTGAGCGCATTCATAAGTCGGAAGACCCGCGTCTGGTGGGTTAAAACTCTAATCTTGGAAGCGTAAGCGTCCATTTCCAGAAAATCGAACCCTAAAGTTCATTAGACCTATATTTCTGGTTTTATCCGGGAACCAATTGCGCACGGGAATCGTTTAGCAATTAAGGCACTCAAGTAAGAGCCGGAAATAGCATCGTAAAGGACAAGTTTCGCTAGATTTTCAATAACGATTAAGCTGAATGAAAATTTTTGAAAATCGTAGTATCAAAATTTTAAATTGAGGAGAAATATAATGGTTTCAACAAACAAGAGCACTTCAATCGGCGACGCCACAGCGGATCTCCAAGCCGTCATGAACGATATCGCTTCGCTGAAGAATGATATTGCAGCACTTGCTGGCAATTTGAGCAACAACGCATACAATGCAACAACAGATGCGACGAGCAAAGCAGCCAACCAAATTGGCGAACAAGCCTCGCGCGCTTACGATAATATCGCTGCGCAAAGTCAACGTTCAGCAAAGATGGTAAGTCAGCAAGTTGAGGCTCAACCAATCACCACTTTGATGATTGCATTTGCGATTGGTTTTGTTGGTAGCCGTTTGTTGTCTAGTAATTCTCGGTAATTATTGTGAACGGTTTGACGATCTCGGCAACTAATTTGCTCATGAGCAGCAGTGTTGCTGCTCTGGCGGTTCCTGCGCGGCGGGTAGCCATAAAATTAGCCGCAGGAATTTTGACTGCGACTTTTTCGTTTGCCGCAGTCGGCTGCGCGGCCGCTGCGATCTGGATATATGAGATCCCAGAATTAGGCCAAGCGGGGGCTGCTTTAGCTGCTTCAGGTTTTTTTATTATCCTGGGTCTCATCGTTTTGGGGGTCGCCGCATGGCTTCTTCGTACTAATAAGTCCTATAGAGTTGTGCATCAATCGCAGCCACTGCCGTTGGCGGAAGCAAGCCAGCTGTTCAAAAATCATAAAAGCACGGCGATTGTAGGAGCTGTGATAGCGGGAATGCTTTTAGCGGATAGTCGTCGCAAGAATTAAATTTGGACGGTCTCATACTTTAGTCCAATTTTAAAAAGCAGCTCAGTTAACAACTGGAGCTGCTTTTTTATTCGGTAAAATTCATTACGAAATACCTTTTAGTTCTAACTTCGCCAATGTTCCTATTTGGCAAAAAACAATTCAAGATTATGCACTCTGCCATCGTCAACCATCGTAACCGCAAACGCTGACTCACTTATTTTGCGTGCCTCCTTATTTGCACTTTCGGTCGAATGAGTGCGTCGAACATTGATATTGTAACGGGATGCGCCAAATTTCACCGAGACTTGATATTCGTTCCACGCGGGTGGCGTGTAGTTCTTAATATGAAGAATATTACCCTGTTTTTGAACGCCAAGGATTGCTTCAATGCCAGCGCGGTACATCACACCAGCAGCACCCGTATACCAAGTCCATCCGCCGCGCCCAATATGAGGTGCCACTGAATAGATATCAGCGGCCATCACATAGGGCTCAACTTTGTATGTTGCCACATCTTCCGGAGTTAGCGCATGGTTGATGGGGTTTAGCATTGAAAAAAGTTCCCATGCATCGTTGGCCTGACCAAGTTCTGCAAATGCAAAGATTGACCATGCCGAACCATGCGTATATTGCCCGCCGTTTTCACGGATACCAGGGGGATAGGCCTTGATATAGCCGGGGTCTTTTTCTCCCTTGTCGAATGGCGGCGTAAACAATAGCGCTAGTTTTTCATAACTTCGGATCAATTGTTTGCTTACTTCGGCCATAGCAGACTTCGCTCGCGCTGGATTTGCGCACCCTGAGATTGCCGCCCATGATTGTGCAATCGCATCGATTGAACATTCAGCGTTGACGTTCGACCCAAGCGGTGTACCGTCATCATAAAATGCACGTCGATACCAAGCGCCGTCCCAACCATCTTTTTCCAGAGCTTCAACCAAACTTTGAATTTTTGCATCCCATACTTTTGATTTTTCATCATTACGTTGTTGGGAAATTTTTGAGAATTCTTTGAGCGTCGCTATGATAAGCCATGCCAACCAAATGCTTTCGCCATGTCCCGCTTCGCCGACACGGTTCATGCCATCGTTCCAATCTCCCGATCCCATCAAAGGCAAACCATGTTGTCCAATCTCAAGACACTGTTCCAATGCGAGAATGCAATGCTCGTAAAGAGTTGCCTCTTCGCCCGAATGAGTTGGTTGGAAAAAATTGTGAACCTCACCTTCCTCTAATTTTGGGCCACCCAAAAACGGTATCACCTCCTGCAAAATCGACTGATCGCCCGTGACTGAAACATAACGCGATGTGCAATAGGCAAGCCAAACCACATCATCTGAAAAGCGGGTTCTGATGCCTGTTCCTGTTGAGGGAAGCCACCAATGCTGCACATCACCTTCGAGAAACTGGCGGGCCGCCGCTCTCAAAATATGCTCGCGAGTCAACTCAGGTCTGCTGAGCATCAGCGCCAGCGAGTCTTGTAGCTGGTCGCGAAAGCCATAAGCGCCACTCGCTTGATAGAAGCCCGACCGGGCCCACATGCGACATGATAGTGTTTGATAGAGTAGCCAGCCATTCATCATAACGTTGAAAGCAGTATCTGGCGTTTTGACAGTCACTGCACCAAGTAAATCAGCCCAATGGTCTTTCACATCGTCGAAAACTTGGTCAATATTTTCATTGCGGTATTTCGAAATCAAGGTGCGCGCCGAGTTCAAGTCTGGAGCTGCGCCCAAAACAATTATCACATCGCGAAACGTACCGGGATCTACCGTAATCTTTGTTTGAAGTGCAGAACAGGGATCGAGTCCCGCGCCGACGCGGTTTGACAGGTCAGCACCGCGACTTAGTCCCTGCGGATCCGCCAAAGTGCCATAGCGCCCGATAAATTCCAGCCGATCACCCGTCCAACTTGTTTGAGTGCCCTGCATATCCAAAAATACTATTTGATTTTCAAATAGCGGAGTCCATTTATTTTGCGCGACGAAAGCGCCCGAAACACTATCAATGGCAGTGTTGATAAAAGGAGCTGTTGCTGCACGAGAAGATCCCAGCACCCATTCGACATAAGTGGTAACTGCGAGACTTCGGGCTACGGATCCTGAATTATAAATTCGCAAACTTGAAATTTTAATAGGATCGGAATTGGGCACAAATTGACTGAGTTCCAATTTCAGTCCGTCAACTTTGCATTCAAATGTGGTGTAGCCAAAACCATGTCGCACCTTGTAGGCGGCACGATTATCGCGCAGCGGAAGCAAAGTTGGACTAGACAGCGATCCGGTTTCCAAGTCGGTGATGTAAAATGCTTCGCTCGATCTATTGCTGACCGGATCGTTGCTCCACGTCGTCAGTTGTGCCTCTTTACTATTACCAATCCAAGTATAGCCAGCGCCATCAGATGTGGCATGAAATCCAAGCTGAGCGTTGGCTATTACATTCGTCCATGGCGCGGCTGTGGTTTTTTCGACGCTTGGAAATATGACGTATTCTCTGCCACTTTCCGAGAACCCCCCAATACTATTGTAAAATTGCAGATCATTTAATTCAGGTTGAATTCTTACCGAAGTTCGGATTGGTTGAATGAGGCGTCGTTCCTTTGCTTCGTTTTTTTGAATCACATTGCTTACACGGCTAAGCTGCGTAGCGACAGAGCCGCGGCGTGCAAACAAAACGATGCGGGCGCATGCAGCAAGAACTTTTAAGGTGTCTTTTGGTACTAGGTCTGCCCGCAATACGTAAATTTCACCCAGTTGATTTGCAATTTCTGGCGCAATCGGCGTTTTAATTTTCCGAACGAGAGCATCTAGCGCGACTTGTAAGTCTTGTACATAAGACGACATGCGATCATTGAGTATCACCAAGTCGACAGCAAGCCTTTTTGACTTCCAATATTCAAAGGCGCGCACCATTTGGCGCACGACCTCAATATCTTCCATCGTATCAATTCGTACCAAAACAATCGGTCTGTCACCAGAAATGCTTTGTGACCAAAGTGCGCTTTGTGCGCCAATGTCATTCATCAAAACTGCATTGGGTGGTCGCAACGTTGCATTGGCATAAATGATGCCGCTGGCGAGCTCTTGAAATAGATCCGCTTCTTCTGGCGTGATCGAGAGATGCCGAAGCTGAATTTGCCCTTGAGTCCAAGCCATCATCAATGCACGGTCAATAGCTGCGGCTTGTCGATGCTGATCTATCAGATCTAAAACCGCCTCTTTGGTAGAAGCGACCATTGTCCATAAAGTGATTTGAACTTGACGTGCGCGCGGAACTCGCAATTTGCGACGCAAAGAAAAGATTGGGTCGAGAACCGTACCAGTCGTGTTGGAAAGACTGGCTGCTGATGACATAGCCACTGGATCATCAATATCTCTTGACCGCCCAATAAATCGACTCCGGTCTGTCTCGTATTCGAGTGTGGCTCCGCTCGTGCTATCAACCAACATCATTTGCGCAACCCACATTTCAGGATCAGTTGGTGACCGCCTGCGACGCGTTGCAATCAATGTATCAATGCCTGAAACAAACTCGGTCTCTACAAACAGCTTTGAAAATGCGGGATGTGAAGTATCAGATGCTGCGGGCGCTAGAACCAGTTCAGCAAATGATGTTATTTCAATATCTCGGGCGGTAAGCCCCTTGTTTGAAATCGTAAGTCTTCGAGCCTCAGCGTTGCTCTCAGGCGACACCGTACACTCAAGCGTGGTCGTCCAATTTCCGTCTTTTCTTGTTATTTCAACTTTGTGTTCTGAGAACAAAGTTGTGGAATTATCCGCTGCTTTGGCGGAAGGCATGTGAGCCGCCGACCACCAGTTTCCAGATTTGGGTTCGCGAAGATAAAAAAACTGCCCCCAATTATCTGCCACAGGGTCTTCACGCCACCTTGTGATGGCCAAACCATTCCATGAACTATAACCGCTGCCAGCCGCAGTCATCATTACGCTGTAGTGGCCGTTAGACATCAAATGCGTGGATGGTGAAGACCCTACAAACGGGTGCACAAGGCGCGGCAAAGATGGCGACAGATCACCCACGGTGGCCATTGCAACCGCTACTCTCGGTTTTGCAGCAAGTACATCACGCGGCGCTCGTTCTTGCAAAAGCAACTCAGTGGCCCGAATACGTGGTTCGGTGTGAAACCAGTCACGCGCTATGCCGGACAAAACTGAGTTAAGTATTGCAACAATTGTCATGCCCTGATGATGGGCAAAATAAGCCCGAACAACTGAATAATCTTCGCCTGGCTGAAGCCGCGCCGGTGTATAATCGAGAGATTCATAAAATCCATAGGCGCCAAGCGCACCAGTATTTTTCAAGGCTTCATAGTTTCGCGTTGCAGGATTTGGATAAACCATGGTTGCGAGACCAGTGGCATAAGGCGCAATAACCAGATTGCTTGCCAGTCCACGTTTTAATCCAAGACCTGGCACTCCAAAATTGGAATATTGATAGGTAAAACTCAAATCCCGAGCACTAAAAGCAGATTCAGAAATGCCCCAAGGAACGTTGAATCCTTTGGCGTATTCAATCTGTCGCGAAACCACGAGCTTGGATGTCTGATCCAGAAGCCCATCGCTAGGTGCACGCATCACCAGTGACGGCATCAAATATTCGAACATCGATCCCGACCATGAAACCAGAGCAGCTCCACCTTTCAAAGCGGTCAACGTGCGACCAAGTCTGAACCAATGGCGTGTTTTCAAATCCCCCTTTGCAATTGCAAAAAAACTTGCAAGCCGCGCTTCTGATGCCAGCATGTCATAGCAGCTTTCATCACGCATGGCTTCATTCACGCGGTAGCCGATTGCGAGAAGATTACGCTGAGGATCAAACAGGTAACCAAATTCCATGCCATAAGCAAGGTTGCGTGAAACCAATGATAAGCGCTGTAGTCTTTGTTTTAAACTTGCGGCTTGGATTGCATTTGTCGATGCATCCTGAAAATGACTTTCAACGGTGCTGCGCAGTACATTAGACCAATGAATTAGGGATTCTTTTGAATCTCCGGATACTTCTGCTGCGAGCCGCGCAGCTGTTGAGAAAATCTTGTTCGCCAAAATCGAAAGCTCGACTAACCGGATACCAAATAATTCAGGTTCAAGGCGAGCTTTTTGCAATGCGACTTTCAAAGTTTCAATCTGCATTAAAATGCTCTTCCGCATCGGTTTCAGTACGCTTCGTTCCTCTGAAAGCATTTTCGTTTCATCAATGAGAATTTCAAGGATATCATCAATCCCCGCGCTTCTCTTTGCGGAGCTTTCAGGCTCCAGTGCCCAAGTATCAAAGCAATTGGCAATGGCGATTAAATGTCCAGCAAGATTGCCACTGTCCACAGACGAAACATATTTGGGTTCTAGCGGTGCCAAGCTCTGGGTGTCATACCAATTAAATAAATGGCCACGAAATTTTTCGAGCTTATGAATTGAGTTAAACGTAGCTTCGATCTTATCAATCGCTTGAGCAACACTGAGCCAACCAAACTCTCGTGCAGCTGTTGTAGACAAGAGATAGAGCCCAATATTTGTGGGAGATGTGCGATGCGCCACCGTAGCTTCAGGATCTTCTTGAAAGTTGTCAGGCGGCAACATATTTTCAGACGAGGTTACAAACTGCTCAAAGTAACGATAGGTTCGACGCGCTATTGCTCGCAACAATCGGGTATCTGTTTCTGAAGCAACGAATTGACCGTCGGGAACTTTCGAGTTACTCATGAGATGGGCAAAAGCAGGAGCGGCCGACCAAATTAATGCAACAGCTGACAACAAATACCATTGATCGACGCCTCGCGTGACAGCCACACCAAGTAAAATGATGCCAATGGCTGGCGCACTGATCAATTGCAGGTAACTGCGCCAAATACCTGGTTTGGCGAGTGCTTGAACTTGTGCGGCAGTCGTCCACTCAAGCAAATTTCTTTGGCTGACAATAAGGCGGTATAACGTTCGCAGAATTGCATCTGCCATCAATGCTGCTTGGTTAGCAAGGAACACAAATTGCGCGATGCCTAACAGCATTGCCTGCTTTAAGTTCTCTCTGACGATTAAAAAATGAAGCTTGGCAGATGAATGCGGTGATACCCTAAATCCATTTACAACTGTTGGGATAAACAGAGGTAAAAAATTTGAAAGCTGAACAATGATTGTCCAAATTATCGCTGACTGAGTTGTCAAGCAAGTCCAGCCAACAAATAACGCAATGAGCTGGACGATTGGCAAGAGTGAACGCCTCAAGTTGTCAATCATTTTCCAGCGGCCTAGCGCGGCTATTGGGCCGGTATTACGAAGTCCCAAAATCCACGGCAAAAGCTGCCAATCACCCCGCGCCCAACGATGCTGCCGCGCGGCTGAGACTTCATATTGCTCGGGAAATTCGTCTACGACCTCAATGTCTGATGCAAGGCCTGAACGCGCCAAATTGCCTTCAAACAAGTCATGGCTCAAAACGGTGTTATCTGGAATTCTCCCGGCCAAGGCTAATTCAAAAACATCCACGTCATAAATGCCCTTGCCTGTAAATGAACCCTCATCAAATAGATCTTGATAAAGGTCAGATGCTGCAAACACATATGGATCAATACCGCGTGCGGTCGAAAACAACCGCTGGAAATAGGAGCCGCGGTGCCCGGTCGGTAGAGATGCCGTAACGCGCGGCTGCAATATTCCGTGCCCAGCGACTACACGGCGCTGTTCTTTATCAAAAACAGGCGTATTCAGCGGGTGAGCCATCTTGCCAACAAGTCTGCGGGCTGCGTCACGTGGCAAGCGTGTATCAGCGTCCAACGTGATTACATAGCGCACGTCGGATGGTAGTGTGCCACCGATGGTTTTAAAATTGGTGTCTAAGGCCCCCCGCAACAATCTGTTGAGTTCGTGAAGTTTGCCGCGCTTGCGTTCCCATCCCATCCATTTGTTTTGGGTCGTGTCAAGGCTGCGTTGTCGGTGCAACAAAATAAACCGATCCGTTTCATGACGACGGTTTAATTCATCAATTCCGTTAAGTGCTCTTTCGAGCAGAGCCGTGTCTGCTTTCGATAAAGCCACATCAGAATCAACCCAGTCAGTAACTAAGGCAAAATATAATTCACCAGAACCGCTTGACAGAAAGTGAACTTCGATCCGATCAATCAATTCCTCAACATTCTCGCCAGAAGTTAGTAAGCAAGGAATCGCAATCAGCGTCCGCAAATGATCGGGAACCCCATCGCGCAGTGCCAAAGCGGGTGCCATGCGCGTGTCTAAAAGTCGACTGAGAACAACATTGACGATTGAAAAGGCAACCTCGGAGGCGGGCACAAATGCTAAGCCTACAAGTGTATAAATTATCCAAGGTGCAATACCTTGATTTTTTAAATATGCACCAATCAAGATTTCAAGAACAATGGTCAGAACTATGGTTGTGCCCAAATAACCCTCCAGACCAGAACGCGTTACTGTTTTGCGAAGGCGCTTCAAGAGTGGGGGCTTTGATTTGATTTCCCGCTCAAGTTCGTTGCGACCGTCGCCAATCAACCAATGCCCCGGGTCAGACAATCGATCAGTGCTGTTTGAAGCACGTTTAATGACACGATTTACAATAGCTAATTCACTTTTATGAGAACCGCGCGCCAGCTCTTCTACCGCTGTGCGGTACATGTTTCGACTTTGAAAATCCATTTGCTCGTAGAACGGAAGTGTGCGGAGTGATTTATCTGCGATACTTACATCATCAAACCATGACTCCCAATTGATGTCGGCAACCAATCTCATGCTTTGGACAATATTGCGCACCGTCACATTGGCTGCGGCCTGACGGTGGTGTTCGTCGGTTACGACAGTTTCAAGCGTGTGCCCCTGTTCACCTACTTTGTTTTGCAGCCATTCCAACACCTGAGTTGCGCGATCATCATCAAGATCACGTAAGCGCTGAAGCAACTGCACAGCAAATGGAATGCTAACTTTTTTCCGATTTGCTTCAAAATTATACAGAGAGGTCTTTGTGTTTACAGCGGCGTCGAGAATCTGGTCGGCTGAATGATCTGCGGCCTCACGTTCAACTCTCGCAATATTCATGCGTTGGGATATGCGCCGCAAATTTTCAATTAGGATCAGTTTGAGTGCAATCGCTGCTGCCCACAATTCACCAATCGTGAAAGCCTCGACACTTTGATAGGCGTTGAGAAATGTTGAGAGCGTTTTCGGATCAAAATGGCTATCGGTGTGCGCCACATATGCCCAGACGGCACCAAATATCCGTGGGTGGCCGATGAGCGGGCCATCACTTAATTTTGGCAATTGCTTGTAAAAGCCTTCTGGTAGATCAGAACGCGTCTGACTAATTTGCTCTTCAACCAGATGATAATTATCTACAAGCCATTCCGCAGCAGGAGTAACGGTTTTTCCAGTCGCTACCGCTGCGCAAATATCGCGGTAGACTTTCAACAGTTCAGTTGCATTATCGTCAAGCCTGCGCACCACCGAATAAACCTTGATGTGTCGCGTTGTAATGTGCTGAGTTATTGCAAGACTGTGGGCGTGTTGTTCAAATCGTTCAGGTCCAAACAATTCTGCGCTTATTGGGGCTACTTCTTCCCAAATTGTACCTACAGACTTTCCAAACATTGTTACCGCCTCTTGAACGAATTTTGATCCTTTTTTCGAAAAGCTACCTCATCAATCAGGCAGACCGTGCGCGCTAATCTTCAATTAACATCAACGCTATAACGACAAAAATGTTCCATGCGAGGCAACGAAATAAATCAGAATCGCTGAATTGATTTAGTAATGATGGAATAGGATTGGGTCGGGCAGTTCTTTAATCAATTTTTCTGTATGCAGGTCTTCTCCTGTTGCACTCTAATAAATCACTGCCGTTTTGCATCTTTTTGCTTGAAGGCCATGTGTTGCGTGGAATACACACAAACTCTTTTTCTTTTTGCTACCCAGCCGCTACCCAGGCGATAAAACAGCATTCACGCGATATCCGCGGTTTCTCTAAACACTATGAATTACCTGAAAATAAATGGTGCCCGGAGCCGGAATTGAACCAGCGACACGCGGATTTTCAATCCGCTGCTCTACCAACTGAGCTATCCGGGCACTCTTTCAAGGCGGGAATTCTTGTCGATGAAGTCTGCAACTTCATCGGAATGCGCGTTTGATCGTGGCTGTATAGGTGAACAGTTCAGCCGTTGCAACCAACTTTCAAACAAAAAGAAACCCCGCTGCAAGGCGGGGTTTCGGTCGTGGTTTTTATTAGGTTTTGGCGATATCGACGTCTTTGGTTTCTTTCAGAAACAGGAACCCAACCACAGCTGTGATGGCCGCGAAGACCACTGGATACCACAGGCCTGCAAAGATGTTGCCAGTGTAAGCCACATAGGCGGTAGCGAACAATGGCAGCATGCCACCAAACCAGCCATTGCCGATATGGTAGGGCAAGGACATGGAGGTGTAGCGCACATTGGATGGGAACATTTCCACCAAGAAAGCAGCAATCGGGCCGTAGACCATAGTGGTGAACACCATCATTACGAACACAATCAAGATCGACTGCACATATTGGACAAAGCTTAATGCCTTGGCCGTGGTGGTTTTAATTTCACCTACATGCAGCGTTGCTGTTCCATCTGCAGCCACCGCTGGAGCCGCAATGGAGTTTACCGCACCAATTGGTTTGGCAGCAGGATCAGCCACTTTACGCAAGCCGTTGACGACGGCCTCTATAGCCGTTGTCGCGGTCTTAGTTGCAGCAGCATCTTTAGCTTCGGTTGCAGTTTTTTTATCAGCCTGCGCTTTGACTAAAGCATCAGTTTGTTCCTTGGTGAGCGTTACATCAGCCTCAAGCACTTTGAAGTGCGGGTAGCCAGCATCAGCCAAAGCTTTCTGCCATGCATAAGGTGATGTGCCTTCAACTTTGGCATCGCCTGCTGCTAACATAACCTTTGATCCAGCAGCACCATCAACTGATGAGAATGCAATGCCGTTTGATGTTAGGATGGCTTTGCCTTTGTCGCAATCACCTTCCGTCGTCCAACCTTTGATTGGGAAGATGGTGAAATGGCATTGTGATGGATCAGCAGTCACGATCAACTTCGCTGGCGCAGTGTCGTTGAACGTTGCCAGTTCGGGGTTGATCGAACGTGAAAGCATGTGGAACAGCGACATGCCGGTGATAGGCAAATAGCATATCGCCGCCAAGGCACAGCCCGCCAGAATAATCTTCAATCGGCCAATTCTATCAGACAGACGACCAAAGAAAACGAACAGTGGCGTTGCCAACAAAACCGCAATACCAACCACTGTGTAGCCAACCCACCAATCAGCCTTGAGTGGGCCATTGATAAAGAAGAGTGCATAGAATTGTGCAGTATACCACACAACACCTTGGCCCATGGTGGCACCCAGCAAAGCCAGCAAAGCATATTTATTGTTGGGGTATTTAAAGAATGAATCGCGGATCGGAGTTGCAGAGCCACGACCTTCGGCCTTCATCTTTTGGAAAACAGGTGACTCGTTCAACTTCAAACGGATCCAAACCGAGAAAGCCAAGAGGATGATAGAAGCGAGGAATGGAATGCGCCAACCAGCAATGATCCCGCCAGTGCCGTCTTTGAACCAGGCTGGATCAGAGAACCAACGCAGACCACCAATAACGATCAGCGACATGAAGAAGCCGATTGTAGCCGTGGTTTGGATCCAGCTTGTAGCATAACCACGGCGGCCATTTTCTGCATGTTCAGCCACGTAAGTTGCAGCACCGCCATACTCGCCGCCGAGAGCCAATCCTTGAGTGAGGCGGATCAGCAGCAGGATTGGGGCCAGAGCACCGATGCTTGCGTAAGACGGCTGGCAGCCGACCAAGAATGTTGAAATGCCCATCACCACAATGGTGACGAGGAATGTGTATTTGCGGCCAACAAGATCACCTAAACGGCCAAAGAACGCCAGAGTCGAACTCTTTAAGCGTACTGTGGAAACCAGCTTTAGCTTAGCTCGTCTTTGCCATCTTCGTCCTCATCTTCGACCACTGGAATTGAATATTTGCCACCCAGCCAAGAGTTTAAATCCTCATTGGCGCAGCGGTTTGAACAAAACGGATGATATTTTTGCGACGAAGTTTTCCTGCAGATGGGACAAGGTTTGCGCGGATGTAAGGGAATAACTTTGGCCATCACAGCTCACTGATAGGTTGCATCATCCATTTATGTTGCACCGGATAG
>JAYVPZ010000219.1:0-1944 GCA_043757105.1 Aestuariivirga sp.
GAAAACGCAAAAAACATCCAACCGCCAATGTAGGCGGCCGCCGCAAGATCAACTTTTGCCACTTGCTGAATAATCGCAGGCTGAACCGGAATGATCATACCAAACCCCACCATGTCTAAAAGCACAGTGATAAAAACAAAAGTCACGGCATATTTGCCGTTGGGTGATGCGGTCATCACCGCTCTCTAGAGCGTTTTGATGTTTCATGGAAACATCAAAATCGCCCTAGGTAATTATTTTCGATCAATTTAGCTGACTTTTGACGTTTCCGTCAAAAGTCAGATCGATCTAACACACTTGCAATCGCGTTTGGAATCGCAGAATTTTTCATCTATGGAACGCACTCAATCAGATCGGAAAATCATGACAACGCAATCTCCCACAAAGGCCCGCTGGGCCATATTTATGATTTTCCTTGCTCATGGTCTCATGTTGGGCGCGTGGGTGCCACATGTGCCTTTGGCAAAAGATCGTCTTGCAGTGGGCCCAGCCGTCCTTGGCCTCGCCTTGCTGGCCGTCGCAGGTGGCGCAGTTTTAGCCATGCCAATCACCGGTGCATTGATCAATCGCTTCGGCAGCGCCCGCATGACATTGGTCACCGGCATCTTATTCGTCATCACATTTTATGGCCCCACTAATGCGCCAACACTCCTCACTTTTATTTGTGCAGCTATCGCCATGGGGGCCAGCATTGGCAGCATGGACGTAAGCATGAATTCGCACGGCATCGCCGTTGAAAAATCAATCAAACGCCCCATCATGTCTGGCCTGCATGGCGCATTCAGTGTTGGCGCAATGATCGGGGCCTTCGCGGGTGCCACCCTGTTGCAGCGCTATGGCGCATTTGTGCAAGTGGCCACCACCACCACGGTCTTCCTCGTCATTCACCTCATTTCATCACAATTTCTGTTGCCCACTGAATTAGACAAAGGCCTGTCCGGATCACATTTCGCCTTGCCTACACCCGCCACGATCGGCCTTGGCCTCTTATGCTTCCTCGCTCTCATGATCGAAGGCTCAGTCATGGATTGGGCTGCCATCATGATGCGCGACAAATTTTTGATTGATATTGGTTTAGCAGCATTGGCCTTTGGTTTTTACCAAGGCGGCATGGCCATAACGCGGCTATCTGGCGATTGGGGCAGACAAAAGTTTGGCGCTGTAAATCTCGTCACCTACAGCGCCATCTTGGCCGCTGTCGGCACGGGCCTTGCACTCATATCGCCATCGCCCTGGCTTACATTCATCGCCTTTTTCTTTGGCGGCTTAGGGATCGGTAATGCAGCCCCCGTGCTCTTCGCGGGTGGCGCAAGACTGGAACCGGATGCACCAGGCCGTGGCATTGCTGCCGTCACCACGCTTGGCTATGCAGGCTTCTTGGCAGGCCCACCACTCATTGGTTTTGCAGCACAAATAAGCACATTGCCAATTGCCCTTGGACTAACTGTTGTGGCGTCAATCATCATCGCCATCTTCGCCCGCGGCGTTGCTAAGGCAGATACTTATTGACCCCCCCCCTCGCGTCATTCCCGCGTAGGCGGGAATCCATTATAAGGCTAGAACTTCATTTGTGATGGATTCCCGCCTACGCGGGAATGACGTTGATTTTTGTTTCATTTTTCCTTAACTCCGCGCTAACCTCACCTTATGAATTTTAAAGACAAACACATCCTCATCACCGGCGCAGGCCGTGGTCTCGGCGCAGCCTTCGCCGTGATATTGGCCGACCTCGGCGCAAACTTAACTCTGACTGCTCGCAACACCGAAAATGTCAAAGCCCTCGCCGAATCCATTCGCCTCCGCACGGGCCTCTCGCCAGCAAATTTCAAACTTGATCTCGCTGATGCAGGCGATGTGACCCAGCTTGCTAAAAAATTCCGCGACGATAAGCGCCCATTGGATATTTTAATCAACAACGCCGCCACATGGTTGCCCGGCTCGATG
>JAYVPZ010000220.1:0-1943 GCA_043757105.1 Aestuariivirga sp.
CGATCTAGGTAAGCTTTATGATTACGATATCATCCTGCTCGATCTCAATTTGCCAGATATGTCTGGTTATGAAGTTCTGAAATCTCTGCGTGTCTCGAAGGTTGGAACACCGATCCTCATTCTCTCTGGCCTTGCTGGCATTGAAGACAAGGTGAAGGGCCTCGGTTTCGGCGCTGATGACTATATGACCAAGCCTTTCCACAAGGATGAGTTGGTTGCGCGCATTCACGCCGTTGTCCGCCGTTCAAAGGGCCACGCCCAATCCGTTATCCTCACAGGCGAACTTCTCGTCAATCTCGATACCAAGACAGTTGAAGTGGGTGGCCAGCGCGTTCACCTGACCGGCAAAGAATATCAAATGCTCGAGCTTCTTTCACTTCGCAAGGGCACCACATTGACAAAAGAAATGTTCCTCAACCACCTCTACGGCGGAATGGACGAACCAGAACTCAAAATCATCGACGTATTTATCTGCAAGCTGCGCAAGAAGCTGGCCAACGCTGCAGAAGGCAAGAACTTCATCGAAACCGTCTGGGGCCGTGGGTACGTGCTGCGCGAAGGCGCACCCCCAATGCCCGGTCATGCCCATGACGAAGAAGAGATGCTGCGCATCGCTTAACACTTTTACAAAGCACCAAACTTCAATAGCCCGGACATTCGCTCTGGGCTTTATTTTTAATATGAAGACGAAGATGGCGATAGAAAAGTGGTTGGCATGATTTATGCTATTCATTTAAACATATGATTTAACTTGTTAAATTGGCCTCACTTTTGAGACTACCACCTGAATTTGCAACACAACAGCCATTCACCGAATGCATGCCACACTCATTTGACAAGGCGTATACAGCCACTCTGCTGCACTGCAGCATAAAAGGAAACCAACACTTTGTCGAACATACAAACACTGGCGGAGGCACCAGACAATCCCGGCCTTTCACGTCACGGCGTTAAGCCGCAATCCTTCTATCTTTTAGCGCTCGGATCAATCGGCGTTGTTTACGGCGATATTGGCACTAGCCCGCTTTATGCCTTGCGCGAGGCAGTGAAGGCAGCGCAGAATGGAGATAAAGTTATCTCAGAGCCGATTGTTTTCGGCGTGCTGTCTCTCATCATCTGGGCGCTCATGCTCGTCGTCACTCTCAAATATGTTTTGGTTTTGCTGAACGCTGATAACAAAGGCGAAGGCGGAACGCTGTCGTTGATGGCATTGGCGCAACGTGGGCGCGGAAAATTTTTTCTCACAATTCCAATTCTTGGAATGATCGGCGCAGCCCTATTTTATGGTGATGCGATGATCACCCCCGCGATCAGCGTGCTATCAGCAGTCGAAGGCTTGAGCATCGTAACACCTGCTTTCGACCCTTATATTTTGGTGATAACACTCATCATCATCGTAGGTCTGTTTGCCGTGCAATCTGGCGGCACGGCACGCGTGGCAAATTTATTCGGCCCCATTACTCTGGTGTGGTTTGTTGCCATTGCTGCCGCGGGCATTGCGCACATTGCCGACTATCCGCAGATTCTTTATTCGATCAATCCATACTACGCGCTGCATTTCTTGAACACGCATGGCACAATCGGATTGGTGACATTAGGAGCTGTATTCTTGGCGGTCACAGGTGCTGAAGCGCTGTATGCAGACCTTGGCCATTTTGGTAAAAATCCAATTCGCTATGCTTGGCTTGTTGTGGTGCTGCCATGCCTGTTGCTCAACTATATTGGTCAAGGTGCATTTTTGTTGAAGACACCGGAGGCAATTGACAATCCATTCTTCTTGATGATGCCTCATTGGGCACTTGTGCCGATTGTTATACTGGCAACATTGGCCACAATTATCGCCAGCCAAGCCGTAATCACCGGCGCGTTTTCGATGACCCAACAAGCCATTCAACTTGGCCTGTTGCCGCGCATGAAAATTCGCAACACATCGCCCGACCAAA
>JAYVPZ010000221.1:0-1937 GCA_043757105.1 Aestuariivirga sp.
CCCGTCATCACCACGAACAATGGCTTCATAAACCTTGGTGCGGCCTGCAACGTCATCTGACTTAACAGTCAGCATTTCTTGCAAAGTATAAGCAGCACCATAAGCTTCCAGCGCCCACACTTCCATTTCACCGAAGCGTTGACCACCAAACTGCGCCTTACCACCCAGCGGCTGCTGTGTGACAAGTGAGTATGGGCCAATCGAACGGGCATGGATCTTGTCGTCCACCAAATGGTGAAGCTTCAAGATGTAGATGTAGCCGACTGTAACAGGACGATCGAAAACTTCGCCTGTCTTGCCATCATAAAGCTGGATCTGACCTGATGTGTTCAAGCCTGCATCCTTCAGCATCGCAGCAATATCTTCTTCGCGTGCGCCATCAAACACTGGCGTTGCAATCGAGATACCTTTGCGAACTGATTGAGCAAACTCAATCACGTCCAAATCTTCAAGCGCATCAATGTCGGCGTTCTTGCCGTAAATGCGTTGCAACTCGTCCTTAACTGGCTTCACTTTATGTGATGCGGAATAAGCATCCAAAGCTTCGCCAATTTTCTTGCCCATGCCAGCACAGGCCCAACCCAAATGGGTTTCAAGGATCTGTCCCACGTTCATGCGCGAAGGCACGCCGAGTGGATTAAGCACAACGTCAACCGGTGTGCCATCTTCCAGATAAGGCATATCCTCTTGCGGAACAATGCGAGACACAACGCCCTTGTTACCATGGCGACCGGCCATTTTATCGCCTGGTTGAATCTTGCGCTTCACAGCAACGAAGACTTTGACCATCTTCATAACGCCAGGAGGCAGTTCATCACCACGTTGCAACTTCTCAACTTTGTCCATGAAGCGGTTTTCAAGGCCCTTCTTAGACTCGTCATATTGCAGCTTCATGGCTTCAAGTTCGCCCATGGACTTTTCAGCACCAAGAGCAATGTTCCACCATTGCGAACGTGGAATGTCTTCCAAGTTCTTTTCGGTAATCTTGCCATCAAGCTTATGACCGCGTGGGCCGCCAGTCGCAGTCTTGCCGTGCAGGAAGTCATGCAAACGACCATATGAGTTGCGGTCAAGGATCGCCAACTCGTCGTCTCTGTCTTTTGCCAAACGTTCAATTTCTTCACGCTCAATGGCAAGCGCGCGCTCATCCTTATCCACACCGTGACGGTTGAATACACGAACTTCAACGACTGTGCCCGAAACACCGGGTGGCAGACGAAGCGAAGTGTCACGAACGTCAGATGCTTTTTCACCGAAAATGGCACGTAGAAGTTTTTCTTCTGGTGTCATGGGTGACTCGCCCTTTGGCGTAATTTTGCCGCAGAGAATGTCGCCCGGCTTTACTTCAGCACCGATATAAACAATGCCGGCTTCGTCGAGGTTCTTGAGAGGTTCTTCACCAACGTTTGGAATATCGCGGGTAATTTCTTCAGGCCCAAGCTTTGTATCACGCGCCATCACATCAAATTCTTCGATGTGGATGGACGTGAACACGTCATCTTTCACGATGCGCTCAGAGAGCAGAATGGAATCTTCGAAATTATAACCATTCCAAGGCATAAATGCCACGAGGCAGTTTTGACCCAAAGCCAAATCACCAAGCTCAGTTGATGGGCCGTCCGCGATAATGTCGCCAGCTTTCACAATGTCGCCTGTGCGAACCAGCGGACGCTGATTGATACAGGTTGATTGGTTTGATCGTTGGAACTTCGCCAATGTGTAAATATCAACACCGGGCTTTGAAGGATCAGTTTCTTCCGTGGCGCGAATAACGATACGCTTGGCATCCACCTGATCCACAATGCCAGAACGGCGCGCTGTGAAGGCAGCACCGGAGTCACGCGCAACAATGGCTTCCATGCCTGTGCCCACAAACGGAGCAGCAGAGCGAACCAACGGCACAGCTTGACGCTGCATGTTAGAACCCATGAGTGCAC
>JAYVPZ010000222.1:0-1935 GCA_043757105.1 Aestuariivirga sp.
CCAGTGCAATGGTGCGCGGCTCATAATTGGTCGCGGTTAATTCCCCCCGAAGAAGAGCCGCCGCGTTCGGCTTTATGAAAAGCTTTGATTCAAAGTCGAGGCCCGGCGAAAGCCCCATGTAAGAATGCGCAGGCCGCGCATAACAATAAACACAGCCATGCTCACAGCCGCGGTAAGGATTGATCGACCGATCAAATGAAATATCCGGAGATTGATTGCGGGCAATAATGGTCTTTGGCGTTTCGGTGAAAATCTCAGTTTTCAAACGCGGAATTTCCGCCAGCGTTTCCCAGCCATCATCGACCAGTTCTTCGCTTAAACTTTCAAATCGCCCCGCCGGATTGCTCCGCGCACCCCGCCCGCGCTCCAACTGCGGCAACGATGTGAAAGCCCCCGATTCAAAGCCCACCGAAGGGCGCATGTTGATGAGTGTTTGCATGAAAAGAACGTATCAGGAACGACAGAACTTTTCAAGAACAATTTTACTTCCGTCTCAAATGCTCATCCAGCCTTGGCATAATCTCGATAAAATTACAGGGCATATTCCGGTAATCCAGCTGCGGTTTTAAAATCTCGTCCCAGCCATCGCGGCAGGCGCCGGGGGAGCCCGGCAGGCAGAACACATATTTTCCGCTCACCACGCCAGCCGTCGCGCGGCTTTGCACGGTGGAGGTTTTGATTTTCTGGAAGGACATCATGTGAAACAAAACGCCGAAACCTTCGATCTCTTTATCAAATAGCGGGCGCATGGCTTCGATGGTCACATCGCGTCCGGTCAGGCCCGTGCCACCAGTGGAAATGATGACATCGACAGTTTTATCCTTGGCTAATTTGCGAACGCAGGCGCGGATGGCACGCACATCGTCTTTCACAATGGCGCGGCCAGCAAGGCGGTGGCCTTCGGTGGTTAAGCGGTCAACCAAAGTCTGGCCGGATTTATCATCGACCAATTGCCGCGTATCCGAGATCGTGATCACTGCAATACCAACGGGCAAAAACTCACGCGCGCTCATAACCCCACCTCATTCATTTTCGCTTTGAAGTTTTGCAAATCGCGCCATGCCAGTTTTTTCTGTGTTGGCGCTTTCAGCAATTCATCGGGGTGCAGTGTGGCCAGCAACGGAATATCGCCCACACTCAACCATTTGCCGCGCTGGCGAATGATAGAAGCATCACCGCCGCCCAGATATTGCCCGCCCAAACTGCCCAGCGATAAAATCAATTTCGGCCCTGCCAAAGCAATCGCCCGCGCCGCAAATGGCAAACACGCCGCAATTTCATTTTCGAGTGGTTGCCGGTTGCCCGGTGGCCGCCATGGAATAAAATTCATCAGCATCACATTGCGCGGCGTCGGCTCGTCACCCATGTTCAGCCCAATCGCGGCCAGCATGGCTTGCAACAACACGCGAGCCTTCGCCGAAATCACCTGCCCAGATTTATCTTCTTCATTGCGCGGGCGGTCTGACAAAATCAAAATTGACGATTGCAGATTGCCTTCAATGAATGAAAGCTTGGTTGCCCCTTTGCGGAGGGGATTGGCCTCAAAATAATTCAGCGCCTGCGATAAAGCTTCCAGCGAATTGCATGCGGCAGCTTGTGTTGCAGCGTCGGCAGCGGCTTGGTCGGGCAGCGTGGCCACATGAAGCACAGAAATAACAGGAGGCAAAGCCTTCGGCTTTTCCACCACAGCCGAAACCGCAAATCGGTCAATCGCCTGCTCCGACACAATCTCATCCGCCCCCATTTCCACAAGCCAAGCCAAGGCTGCGGCGGCCTGTTTGGGGGTCATGTCGTTTGGTCGCGGTTCCATGTCTATTCTGGCTGCTTGTTAATCATAGTCCTCTGCCTATAACAGACCCATATATACGGAAGCAAATCACGGAGAGAACTTGTGAGCGATATTCAGCGCGAAACTATGGAATATGATGTCGTCAT
>JAYVPZ010000223.1:0-7411 GCA_043757105.1 Aestuariivirga sp.
GATAAACCAAAAATCCCCATCAGCCACCGCATCAAGAAATGTTCCTGGGATAACGCCTACCTCATCAACGCATTAGCTCATATGCGATAGCCCTGCCCCAAAGGGGGCCAGACTATAAAAACCATCATTGCCACGATTACTTCCGGCTGGTCCGCCTAGAAGACTCGGAAACCAGCCGCCGCCAATAATTTGCCCGCCAGCAAAATCAGTGGATGTTGTGCCGCCGCCGCCTGCTCCACCGCAAAGCGGAATGGTTTGGTTGCCCCATGTGATCGACGTACCAGCAGCACCTGCAATTGCGCCGCCTGCTCCGCCTGCCACGCCTGCATTGGCCACAAATGCGCCGAGATAGGCCAGCGGCCCTGCAGGGGGCAAAACCGTTGCAGCACCCGCAGCGCCAACTGCAACGGCAGTCCCAGCCCCACCGCCACCAGCAACAGTGCCTGCGCCAATCAGAACGCGGTTTTGGCCAGTTATGTTATCTGGGCGAACGCAAACGAGCGTTGAACCATTTGCAACTGCACCAGCCGCACCAGCGCCGCCGCCCAATCCACCTAGCCCAACACTAATGAACAGCGCTTCGGGGAGCAGCAGCAGAGGCATAACCAAGCGCGCAATTGCGCCGCTGCCCCCGCCACCACCGCCACCACGTGCACTGGCCGCAGCGCCACTGGCACCGCCGCCTCCGCCGCCGCCAGCGCTGATAGCAATAATTGAAACCATAGACTTGCCGCGCGGTCTAATCCATGTTTGCCAATCACTAACACCAAGAGCATTGAAGACCTGAAACTCACCGCCATTGGCGGCACTTGGAACATGCGAAAAATCCAACATTAATATTCACCACCAATCACGGTGACAGCAAAACCTGCTGCAACGGCAGTGCCAATAGCGCAGTTGATTTTATATCCTGCAGGCAACACAAAATTGAGCGGCAGTATGTAGTCCGGTTGGGCCGCAATTTCCGACAGCGTGGTTGCAGGCAGCGTAAGTTCCGCAACAAGTGAATTGTTTGAGGCCGTTGTGTTTATGCTGCCATTGTTGATGAACACGCGCAAAACCGTAGCCACATTGGTGCCGAGTGGGCGCGCAACCAATCTTTGCACAAAATTACCAGCAGCATTGCCAGCACTCTGGCCCGTAAACATTGTGGCCACGGTGCCTGTGCCGTCCTTTGCTGTATTGGCTGTGATGAGAATTGCCGGGTTCCATTGGATTGCACCTTTGGCCGAAAAAATTGGAGAGATGTTTGCTGGCATTTAGATTTTCCTTAGTTGAATGCGAGAAAGCGGGCTTGCAATTGCGCCTGAACCGAAGCGCTGATCAACAGATCAGCCGCGTCGGCATAAGCCGTCGTTGCAAGTGTTGTATTGTTTGAAAGAGCTGCGGGGGTTGCCGAAGTCGGCGTTCCAGTAAAAGCGGGCGATGCCAAAGATGCCTTCAGACCCAGTGCGGTAGCTTGTGCTGTGGAAACAGGTTTGTTCGCGTCAGACACATTATCAACATTGGTCAAACCAACCGCAATTTTGTCTAGTGTCACAAAACTTTTATCACCGCGCCAATATTGCGATGTTGTCCCAACGGTAATGGCCGATTCTTTTCCCGCAAGTGCGCTTGCCTGTACCGTCGAAATTGGTTTAGCAACATCAGAGGTATTATCTACATTTGCCAAACCAACCGCAATTTTGTCTAGTGTCACAAAACTTTTATCACCGCGCCAATATTGCGATGTGGTTCCTGATGCAATGGTTGGTTCTTTGCCTGCAATAGCATTCGCCTGAGCCGTCGAAATCGGTTTACCTACATCCGATGTATTATCGACATTGCTAATGCTAAGAGTGCTACGCGCTTGCGCAACATCCAATGACCAAACAGTGCCTGAACCTGTCACCAGAATATCGCCTTTGTCACCGTCAGCAATGCTACTTGATGAAAGGTCTATACTTGCACCATTTTGGCGACCCCTGAATTTTCCGCTGGTTGAATTATACCAAACCTGTCCATTGCTTGGTATCGCAGGGTCAGCAGATTGAGGATCAAAGGCCAAGCTGTTTTTGGCCGTCACCAAACCATTGCTTCCCGAGATTACTAAAGATTCTAAAAATGTGCTGCCATCCGCACTCACTTTGAAATGCAAATTATCATCACCCGTCAGGCCTATTTCAGCGCGGCCAGAAAAATTATCTTGAAACAATAAGCTAGCTGTGTTCGCGGCAGCATTCTTGTTCACCTTAAACTGAAAGCCTGCGCCGACGTGATTGAACAAAACCGAAGATGAGCTCACCGCAAATTTGTTAGTGGCATCCGCTGTGGCATTCACACCGAGCAAAGCTAGATTTTGCAATTGGCTTGGAGCAGGAGGTGCCGACCATATGGTTCCATCAAACACCAACAAAATATTCTCGGCTTCAACCCACAACCGCCAGCCTTTGCGCGGTATCAAAAATCGCCATGCGCTTTCCATGCGCAAAGCCACAGTTCCGGCCTGACCGGCCCAATCGCCAGTTGGGCTTGCGGCGATGAGGTAACGGTCACCATCCACAATCACACCTGGCGGTGTCGCCAGCACGCGCGAAATAACTGAAAGATGCAAAAGCCCGTCAATCAGCGACAAGGCTTCATTGTGAGTCACATGTTTTTGCGCTTGTGCCGATGCTAGATACGGCAGGGCAAGCAGAGGAGAGTTAGGCATTGAAAGTCCTTTCGAGAATATCGCCGGCGCCTGTCGTTGCGCTCATTTGTGCAATGCGTAATTTTACTGCGGCGGGCGCTGCGCCGAAGTCAGTTGCAAAATCTGCGTTGCCGTAGAAATAATTGGGAGCGCTCAAAACCAGACTGCGCTTCAAGGTCGTTCCAGAATAAATCTGAAGTCGGTACTGCTCGGTTGCTTCACCCAGCGGCACTTCAGCCAACTCCCATGAATCGCCATCAATGCGGGTGCGTCTGATCCATGATATATTGAACCCACCTGCTCCCGCTGCCATTTTTATGACTGCAGGACGCAAGGGCCGTAATGATTTCAAAAGACCCGCAAAAGTGAATTCCAAATATGCCGGATGACCATAGTCTAGTTGGGCTGGCCCAAGTCGCCAAGTTGCTTCCAGCCCCGCTTCGGTCAGTGAAATTTCAGGTTGAACTACTGCGCCGTTCAACAAAATAAAATTCTGGCCAAAGGCCCGCAAACTAAGCATCTCTAGTTCAGAACCCGCCTGCCCGCGCAAAAAGCCAGATAACCTAAATACATTTGGCGCTATCAACGCCGCATTCTTAAACTGAACAATTTCATAGCCCGTTGCAGCATCACCAATGGCCGCACTGTTCGCACCGCCTAACAGTTGATCCAAAGTCACGGATGTCAGTGCGCCGTAACGCAACTGCACATCAAGTGTGTTGGTATAGTCAACCCGATGCGGGTTGCCCGCTGGCCAACTGGTCAGAGTCGTACCCATCGTTGCCTGCTGCGACAAAACCCGGTTGAACCCGAAACTCGAAGCCCCAGTTTTTTTAACAAGCGCTAATGTTCCAGGCCACGGGGTTTCCTGCGCTGCAATCCATGGTGCCGCTGAACCAGACGTACTCACGAAAGCTAAATCAAACATTTGCGCATCCGGCTTGCCATAAATTTGCGGTGCCACACTGGTGCTCAATCGTTCATTGGCGGGTGGCGCTTCATAAACTGCGGGGTCATAGCCCACCGCTTCAATCTTGCGGGCAGCACCAGCGGCCACCGATTTCACCTGCCACAAACCGTTGCCCACACGCAACACATCACCAGCTTCAATCACCTCAAAGCGTGGCGATAAAATAAACTGCGCTGTTTCTCGCGCGGCCCATGCCTCTTCTAACGCCACATCAACCCGCGCTTGCGCCTGCGATTGACTTATTGCTGCTGGAAGATTCATTGTTACTTCGCGCGAACTTCCAGAATTTAACTTGGCGCGCGCGACAGTTGCCGTCCGATAATCAAGACTAGACTCTGCATAGGTCAAGCGTACCGCAGCAGCCATCTCAGTTTCTTGCGAACGTGTGTGATTAAAGATCGGCTGGTCAACCCCCAACTCAACCAAGTCACTATCTGCGATCACAAATTGATCGAGTGTACGGCGTGAGCGAAACTTCAGTTTGCCGTCAGACTCAACAGCATCAATTGCAAAACTTTGCAGCAGCCGCTCCAAGGCATCGCGTGCGGACATCGGGCGATCCAAAACAAAGCCATCTACCAAGCCTTCAACATTGGAAACATCAACATCAACAAATCCAAACCGCGCAGTGATTGAAGCAATCAAGTCGCCAATGGCAACAGCACCCAACCTGCCATTTAACCAATGACCCTTGGCATAATTCGCACCATCGCTCCACACATCGCTTCGTGTCGGAAATGCCGGAAATGGTCTGGCATCCCAAGCCCAATAGAAAATCCGCGAAGCGTCAACCATTGGCGCTGCGTAAATCGTTGAAACAGGATTGCTTGCGCCCACTGTTCCCCAATAATCTTGAAATGCACGCAAATAAGCATTCTGAATTTGCGCATCTTGCTGACCGCCAGAGTAAGCCGGAACCATGCTCTCAGCAGACTTCGCATCATAAAAAGCGTTGGGCGTGTTCGTGCCCTTATCGATTGCTGGGCAACCAACCTCAGTAAACCAAATTGGTTTTGATTGCGGCATCCATGCCGTTGCTGTTGCCGCCTGCACACCAGCTGGTCGATTGAAATGTTGATTGCTCCACCAACCTTTGAAATCCTTTGGCCGAAAAACCCAAGGCTTGCCATAAGCGCCATCAGTAATTGGAGTTCGCGTCTGTGCATCACGGGCCACTGCATTGGCATAATACCAATCATAGCCTTCACCGCTTGCGATCCGACCCTTCAAATAATTCTGATCATAAATACTTCGTGTGCCAGACACGTAATCCAAATGCGTTGTCCCATCGCGCCAATCTGAAATCGGCAAATAATTATCGACACCAATGAAATCGATTGATGCAGATGCCCAAAGCGGATCGAGATGAAAATAAACATCGTTCGAACCATCACTTGGTTGGTGACCAAAATATTCTGACCAGTCTGCACCATAAGAAATCTTCGCAAGTGGTAAAATCGCTTTCACTTCAGCAGCCAACGATTGCAGCGCCGTCACAAACGGATATGAATTCGGCGATGATCTTAAAGTCGTTAACCCCACCAATTCGCTTCCGAGCAAAAACGCATCTACTCCACCTGCCGCCGCGCAAAGTTTTGCATAATGCAAAATCATGTGCCGGAAACTCCATTCCGCCGGGCCAAAGTAGTTTACTGAATTTCCAGACGAAGAAAATTGCGCAGGCGTTGCCGTCCCAACAAAACTTGCAATCTGAGTAGCAGCTGTCGCTGTCTTATCTGGCGTGCCAACGCGTCCCGGCGCAATGCTGGCCGTCATTCTACCACGCCAAGGATAGTTTGCTTGGGACGTCCCACCATAAGGATCAGGCAAAACATTTCCCGCCGGAACATCCATTAAAATGAACGGATAAAACATCACCTTCAATCCACGCGCATGCGTGTCTTGAATTGCGCGGATAACGGATGCATCAGACGGCGTTCCACCAAAAGCCGATTGCCCATTCACTTGGCTCACAAGTCTGGCTCCCGAACGCCCCACGCCTGAAACTTGCCAATCATAAGGGCTGGTCACTTTGCTGGCGTTATCGACACCCGGTTTGATTTGACAAGATCCGCAGCGCAAATCATTGCCAAACCAAGCTACAACAAGCGATGTCGCATCAATATTTTTACAACTCGCTTGCAACTGATCAATTGAAACCGTCCAATCGCTGCTCTGGGCAGAAACATGCGCGTTCTCGCTTGTCGTCACACCAGCGCTCACACTGCGCGTTACAGATGTTGTGTCATATCCAAATTCTGTCGAACCCGGAATGATGCTCACGGCCTTCACATTATCTGCCGCATTGTTACCCTTACGGATCACTTCAAATGAAAATTGCGGCAGGCGATTGCCAAAACTCGCAAGCGGCAATCGTTCAAAAACGATATAAGCAAGGCCGCGATAAGCGGGCGCATTATTTGCTCCTTCAATAGCGCTCATCAAACTATCAGCACTCTGCGTTTCAGTGCCTAAATACAATCTTGGCGCAAAAACCTGAATATCAATCTCTTTGCCATCAGCCCAGCAACGACCAATTGAACTGATCTCACCTTCGCAAAGACCCACCGCAAAATTCGCAAAATACGAATAGTCGGTACTCGAATTTCCACCGCCACCTGCCCCGCCTTTGCCAGCAGCAGATTGCGTGGTGGTCGATGCCGTTTCAATTAAATTACTCGCCCAGATCACCTGACCCGCAAGGCGCATGCGCCCGTAGACCACAGGGATAGGTGATCCCTCTTCAGATGACATAACCCGCAAAGAACCAAGCCTTGGACCTTCATGATGTGTTGAGGTGCCAAATAATTCTTGGTCAATCACACTGCCTACAATGCCACCCACAGCGCGGCCAATAATGCCGCCAATCGGCCCAAACACGCTGCCCAGTGCAGCGCCTGCATATTGCAAAACAACAGTCGCCATCAGTTTAACCTTTCTGGAAAACGAAACGCAAAAGCTAACCTGCGTAACCACCAAGAACTCAGCGCCGCCTCGCTTACACAAGCGCCTTCCTGCGCATGGATCATCCGTGTACGGTCTATTGCGATGCCAGCATGTTTTGCTGGCAAATGCGGTTTCCACCGAAATAACAAAACATCACCGACTTCAAAAACCAGTGGTGGCACTTCAATCAAATGGCGACGACCGGCATTGGCCAAAGTTTCCTCAAGCCCCGCCTCGGCCCAATCGGGCGCATAAGCAGGAGGCAATTCCGGCTCCTCGCCAAAGCGCTCGCGCCACACGCCGCGCACAAGCCCAAGGCAATCACAGCCCATGCCTTTCAAACTCGCTTGATGGGCATAAGGCGTGCCAAGCCATGATTTGGTGATACCCACTATGTCGGTTTGAATTGTCACAGCATCTTTCACGTTCAATATCATCTCAAAAATCCTAATCACCGTCATTCCCGCGAAGGCGGGAAACCAACTTTCTTGACCACAAACGAATTTGAAAAGTTGGTTCCCCGCCTACGCGAGGATGACGGAAATAAATTACCACTTGCGAGTTCTAACTCACCCTACTGCCACCATTATTCACGCCCGTTGCGCTGGCCACGGCCATCACAAAATCACTACCCGGCATATGTGGAAAACCCCGAAAATTTATCTGATTGCCAAACTTCGCTTTGCACGTCGCAAATTGCTTGTCGCAACCCGCATTCAAAATCACAGCTTCACCGACAGCAATTGCAAATTTCGGTGCTTGCCACACATCAATCCGCGCCGATGTTGCAAAGTTTCGGTGGCGCTTCACAGCTAATGATCGTC
>JAYVPZ010000224.1:0-1933 GCA_043757105.1 Aestuariivirga sp.
TTGACGATCTTTTCCAGAACCTCAGTGCACAAAGCTTCGGTCATGCATGGTGCAGGCGAATAAGCGCCCATGCCGCCTGTGTTTGGGCCAACATCGCCATCGCCCACGCGCTTGTGATCTTGCGCCGTGGCCAAGGCCAATACATTCATGCCATCCGAGAGTGCAAAGAAACTCGCTTCCTCGCCCTCCATAAATTCTTCAATCACACATTCGCCTTCACCAAAGCGCCCTGCAAAAATCTCCCGCACTGCGTTCTCAGCCTCGGCCATGGTCATCGCCACGGTAACACCCTTGCCCGCCGCCAAGCCATCAGCCTTGATAACGATGGGTGCGCCGTGGACTCTAAGATAGGCCATTGCCTTGGCCTCATCCGTAAATCGACCGTAGGCTGCCGTAGGGATGCCAAACTTAGCGCAAATATCTTTGGTGAACCCCTTGCTGCCTTCCAGCTGCGCCGCAAATTTCGAAGGCCCAAAGGCCTTGATCCCAGCCGCGGTTAAATCATCTACCAACCCTGCCACCAAAGGCGCCTCAGGCCCAACGACGACAAAATTAATGTCATGCGATTTGCAAAATGAAATCACAGCTGCATGATCGGTCACCTTAACCGAAGCCAACTCCGCCAATTTCCCAATCCCCGGGTTCCCCGGCGCTGCATAAAGCTTAGTCAGCAGCGGGCCGCGCACCAAAGCAAAAGCCAGCGCATGTTCGCGGCCACCAGAGCCGATGAGAAGAACGTTCATAGATTCAATTTCCCTTTAACGCCGCCCAAACTAACGAGCGACAATCTTCAATCCTGTTAGCGCACTTGCCTGAAACAAGCCCGCAACAGTTCCATAAAAATCATCGAGGCCGTCAATGATTTCGGCACCATGTATAACAATTTTGCGAGCACGCGCGTCGCGGAACATGAGTTGTCTCGTTGCAGTAAAGTCTGTCCAAGCCTGAGTGACATCAGTAAATTTCACATCGCCAAAGCCTGCTTCACGTAAATGGCTTTCATATTCGGAAGGGCGTGGCAGATAGGGGCATTGCACTTTGATTGAAAGCGCATCGCTTTCAGCCGGAGTTAAGCTTCGTGACTGTGCATAATCCTCGATATACATGGTGCCACCCGCTTTGAGGGATTTGCGGCAAGCTGCAAAAAGTTCGGCTCTGGGTGGGATGTGCAGAAAGACCAAAAACGAAATAATTGCGTCATAGTCACCCGCCGTTTCACCAGAAAGAATGTTGCCGCAGACGTGGCTAACCTGTGATGATAGTCCGCATCGTTCGGTCAAGCCTCGTGCCACATCATTCAAATCTGGCTGAAGTTCAAGCGCTGTGACATGTGCTCCGGTTTTGGCTGCAATATAGCGGGCAGGGCCACCTATGCCGGAGCCAACATCAAGGACTCGCGCACCAGGCTGAAGATTTAAAGCGTCCAAGGCCTCATCAACGGCATCGGTTCCGAAATAATGATATTGGTCGAAGGGTGTAATTTGATCTACACGCAATGCCGCGTCACCCGCAATACCCATTGCGGCCAATTCATTGTGAATACGGTGGACATCGGCATACAGCTTCATTGATTTCATAAGGTCGCTCTTCTTAATCAGACGATCGTTAAAAGAACGAGGATGATCTGAGTATTGAGTTCAAGGCTGCCACACAACTGTATAAATATCTACTGTCCCCTCGCCAGCACAAGACCCAAAAATAAACCTAACCGCTATCTTGACAATATATTTTTTAAATGACTAGTGATATGACTAGTTAATGGAAAATGCAAAAATGAAACCTTGGTCAGTCCAAGACGCAAAGGCGCGCTTTAGTGAATTCCTCGATACCTGTCTAAAAGATGGTCCTCAGTTGGTCACTAAGCGCGGCGAGGAGGCGGCTGTTTTGGTGCCTGTTCAAGATTGGCGGCGCATGCAGGCTTCGCGTAAGCGAA
>JAYVPZ010000225.1:0-7403 GCA_043757105.1 Aestuariivirga sp.
ACGATCACGCTGTCTTTTTGCGCGCCGATCAACCGCGCAATCTTGTTGCCGATCGCCAAAGGTTTTTGAAACCAGCCATGCTTGTTCCACGAGGTGATCAGATCAACACCCCATTCCACGTCAACGGCGTGTTTCACCCGCGACACGGCCGCCTTTGGTAATACGCCCAGCGAATTGCCGTCCAGATAAATAATGCCTTCGGGAATGCTGAACTCCGCGCGCTTGTGTTTGAGCGTATCGGCGGCATCCAGTTTCAAGGCGTCGGCACGTGTGAACATTTAAATTCTCCTGGGACTCAGGCGTAAAGCAGGCCGCAAAACATGGCAATATAAATTGGCCACAAAGCAGGTTAAAACCGACAGCATGAATCGATTTGTTGTTTTCCTCATTTCAGTTTTTGTGACCAATACTGCTGTTGCACAGACGGCGGAGCTTTCTATTGGTCGCACAGCTCAACTGATTAGCGCGGCGCGGCCGGGTGTTGTTGAGCCGAAAGGGTGGGCAATTGATCTGTTGGATGTTTTACGCTCGCAATCATTGCCAGCCTCGCGCGAGAACGTATGTTCGGCCATCGCCATCATTGCGCAAGAATCAGGTTTTGTGGCGGATCCTGCTGTGACGGGATTGGGGGCGCTAGCGGAAAAAACCTTACGCGCAAAGTTTGACGGCATACCCATTCTTGGTGGCATGGCTGTTCGCTTTTTGGAAACCACACCCAGTGCTGGTGACAGCTATCTCGCCCGGATTCGCGCGGCCAGAACTGAGCGTGATTTGGATATGACTTACCGCACCATGGTTGATGATGCGGGTAAGAAATCCAGCCTCTCGATTTTGGTTCAGAGCGGGTTGCTGAACCAAGCGATTGAAGACCGTAACGACATTAACACGATTGGCTCCATGCAAGTGTCGGTGCGCTTTGCTTTGGCCAAGGCTCAGGAGCGGCGCTGGTTGCCGATGACTCTGGCTGATGTTTATGCCGTGCGCGATGATCTCTATTCGCGGCGAGGTGGCATGAATTACGGGGTGATGCAGCTGTTGGGTTACGACTCCGGATATAGCCGTAAAATCTATCGCTTCGCCGATTATAATGCAGGCCGCTATGCCAGCCGCAATGCCGCATTTCAAAATATGATCAGTGTGCTGACGAACGCGAAATTGGCGCATGACGGCGATTTGCTTTTGTATAATAAAGATCAGCAGGCTTTGGTTAAGGTAAGCTCAAGTGAAGAAACCTTGCGCGCTCTCATGAAGCAATATGGATTGGGGATTGATAACAAAAGTCTTCGTTCCGATCTTGTCAAAGAAAAGACCGCAGAATTTCGTGCGACCCAGACTTATCTGATGGTGCGGGATCTTTTTGCGCGCAAAACCAAAAAACAAATTGCTTTTGCAGAAGTGCCCTCAATTGAACTCAACAGCCCTAAAATTCGTCACCGCATGACGACACAGAATTTTGCTGAGAGTGTTGATCGGCGCTATCAGAAATGCGTGGCGTTTAAGCCTTGATACGGGCGTTGGTTGGATCATAAATTGATTTCAAATGTGGTGTGGCCTTCACTTTCTCTTGGGCCACTACCAATTCATAATTTCCGTCCGCCACATATTGATCGGTAACGCCGTCTGCATTGCGCACATAGCCGTAGCCAATTGGTTTCCCTACCGTGTAGCCATAGCCACCTGATGTGAGATAGCCGGCAAACTTGCCGTCACGCAAGATGGTTTCGCGTCCGACTAATACCACATCTTCACGTTCAGTCGTGAACCCGACAAGCATTTTTACGAGGGGTTTTTCACTTTTTTCGTCAAGTGCCGCGCGACCGATGAAATCAGTATTGCTTTTCAATTTTGTGGCCCAGCCAAGGCCTGCTTCAAGCGGAGTGTCGTTTGGTGTGATGTCGCTACCCCAGGCACGATAGCCTTTCTCAAGGCGCAGTGATTCAATGGCGCGGTAACCAGCGAGCTTCAAGCCCAATGGCTCGCCTGCGCGCATGAGAGCATCATAAACATCACTGAGGGCATGAATGGGCGCGTGAAGTTCATAACCCAGTTCGCCAACATAAGTAACACGCAATGCGCGCACCGGATGGCCCTTCAAGCTGATAATTTTGGCATCACCAAATTTAAAATCATTTGCAGAAATATCGCCGTAGGTTGTTTTTTGTAAAATTTCACGAGACATTGGCCCCATGAGACTGAGCGTACCTATGCTTTCGGTCACGTCGATGAATTTTAAATTCATGCCAGTCGGAATATGATCAGCGATCCAATGGAAATCATGGGTGCGAAAGCCTGTTCCAGTCACAATGTAAAAATGGTCTTCGCCCAATCTAGCAATTGTTAAATCGCATTCAATGCCGCCGCGTGTATTGAGCAATTGAGTGTAAGCGAGCCGACCTAGTAGGGGAATTTTGTTTGCGCAAATGTAATTAAGTGCAGCTTCAGCATCTGGCCCCTTCATTTCGAATTTGGCAAATGATGATTGATCAAACAGGCCAGCCACTTCGCGCACAGCTTTGTGTTCGGCCCTCACGTGTGGAAACCAATTTTGTCTGCCCATCGAATAGACATCGGCTGGAACAGTGCCTTCCAGTGCAAACCAATTTGGTCGCTCCCAACCAAGCTTTGAACCGAAGCAGGCATTTTTTACTTTGAGTTTTTTGTAAAGTGGTGAAACGATTTTTAATCGACCTGTTTCATATTCTTCGTTCGGATAGGCCACCGTATAATGCTTGCCATAAGCTTCAAGCGTTCGGTCATTTACAAAGGCGCGATCTTTATGCGCTTTTGAGAAACGCCTGATATCAACACTCCATAAATCAGTTGGCGCTTCGTCCTTCATCACCCAATCAGCAAGCACCCAGCCTGCACCACCGCCAGCGGCAATGCCAAATGCATTAAAGCCAGCACCAACAAAAAAGTTTTTGAGCTCGGGAGCGGCACCCAAAATGAAGTTACCATCTGGCGTAAAGCTTTCTGGCCCGTTGATCATTTTTTTGATGCCGACTTTTTCCAAAGCTGGAAAGCGCAGCAGCGCCATTTTCATATGTTGTTCGAAATGATCAAAATCATCATCAAAGAGTTGGAATTCGAAATTATCTGGCACATCATCTTGCACCCAAGATTTTGGATTGGGTTCGTAACCGCCAAACATAAGCCCGCCCACTTCCTCTTTGAAGTAAGTGCGCAAATCTGGGTCGCGGATGGTTGGTGCATCGCTGGCTAGTCCGTCAATTTTTTCAGTAATGACATATTGATGTTTCACGGGTTGCAACGGCACATTAACCCCTGCCATCGCACCGATCTGTCTGGCCCACATGCCACCGCAATTTACAACCCGGGTGCAGGTGATGGTGCCTTGGTCTGTTTTTACGGTGTTGACACGTCCACCCACAATATCAAATCCGGTAACCCGAACACCCTCAAAGAATTTCGCGCCGTGCATTCGCGCACCTTTGGCAAGAGATTGCGTGATGTCGGATGGTGAGGCTTGTCCATCAGTTGGAAGAAATGACGCCCCAACTAAATCATCTGTTTCCAAAAGTGGAAACATTTTTTTAACTTCGGAAGGTGAGAGCAGGTTCATTTCCATGCCAAAGCTTTGGGCGGTTGTGGCGAGGCGCTGATATTCAGTCCAACGATCTTTGTTGGTGGCAAGACGCAAACAACCGGTCATTTTCCAACCCGTTTGCAAACCAGTTTCTTTTTCAAGATTTTTGTAAAGTTCAACTGAATATTTCAAAACTTGTGTGATTGAAGCTGAAGAACGAAGTTGACCCACCAGTCCTGCAGCATGCCATGTAGAACCTGATGTAATTTTATTTTGTTCAAGCACAATTACATTGGCTTTGTGGTCACGCGCCAAGTGATAGGCTGTGGAACAGCCAATAATGCCTCCTCCGATTACAACGATATCGGCATGGCTGGGAATTGTATTCGTCATATAATTTCGAACCTTGTTTCATAATTTTTGAGAATGATTTCGAAGCGCGCCAGGTACTCTGTGGCATACGCCACATAATTCACGCCTGGTGCATTGAGATAAAGTTCTGAGATCATGCCCCACATGGCTTCGCGCAAGGCGGCAGCGACTTTCATGGCATAATATGCCCGTTTAAATGCGAAGTCGGGTGAGTGTCCAAAATATTGTGCCAACATTTTGCCTTCAAGCGCATCATCGAATGAATTGGCCGCGGCAATGTTGGCAAGATCAAACATGGCTGTGCCAAATGCGCCATATTCCCAATCAATCAACCAAAGCCTTTTTCCGTCATCCATAAAATTTGTCGGCAGTAAGTCATGGTGACCAAAGATAATGGGAAGGGGAACTTGAGCGGCTTCCAAACCGTCAACAATTTTCATCCAGCGTGAAATTTCCTGTGAACGCGCATGATTTGCGCTGCGCAATGTGGCAGCATAATCACGAAGGATTTGGAACACCCAAAAAATTGCACCTTGGCTGCCAATGCGCTTGCCCATGTCGCGGTGACACCGTAAAATTATATCTACACATGCCTCGGAATTTTGGCGCACATCAGCTTCAACATAGGTATGAGCTTCGATATGGCGCAGAACCATAAGACCGTGTTCAAGATAAATGACTTCGGGTGAGAGACCAGCAGCGAAAGCAGCACGTGATGCAATGGCCTCGCGATTGCGAGACACTTGATGAAACGAATAATCTTCTCCAACGCGCACCACATATTTTCCGGAGCTATCTCGCACAGTGAAGCTGGCATTGCTCACCCCACCTTTCAATGGTTCAACAGTTACTTCACCGTTCCACAGAGCCAGCCCCCGGACTCTTTTTTCGATAGCGGTCATCCACAACTCCAAAAGGTGCTCTGCTGGTTCGTTGAAGAAAACCAGTAGAGCACCTCAAATTCTTGACATCAAATCGGCTGCCACCGCCGAAATCATCAGCAGTCGACCAAACAGGCACCGGGGGCGATTACACTGTTTGGAATGACCCCCGTGCAGGAAGCGGGGATGGCAGCCTTTTGATCGTCCCAACCGATCTCGGTCTGGACAATTAAGAGATTTGGCCAAATACAAGAAAGAGTCAAACAAAATGTGGATTATTGTTGAAATGTGATCACATTGTGTTATTATATTTTGATATCAACAAGACAACGCAAGACAATTAGGCGAAAACCGCATGAAAAGCCACAAAACATCAAAGAGACAGCTTGCGATTTTAGATTACATCCGTGAGCGAGGAACTTTAACGGTTGTTGAGTTGGCGCAAGGGTTGCACGTTTCAGACGAAACGATCAGGCGTGATGCGAAAATATTGGAGCACAGCGGCCAAGTTCTCAAACTTCATGGCGCACTGGCGTTGCCGCATATGGCCGGAGAGGCTCCCTTTGAACGACGCATGCGTGAAAATTCTGAAGTGAAACGTGCCATTGCCAAGCGGGCCTGCCAGTTTGTGGAAGATGGCGATAGTTTGATGATTGATACAGGCACCACCACAAGTATCTTTGCGCAAGAGCTGCGGGTGAAGCGTGGCTTGACCATTGTTACAAACTCATCGGATGTGGCGCGCACTTTGGCTACGGTCAATGGCAATCGAGTTTATATGGCTGGTGGCGAATTGAAGGGTGATAATGGGGCGGCGTTTGGAGACATTGCCGTTGAATTTTTTTCATGGTTTAAAGTAAAGCATGCATTTATTTCAATTGCTGCCATAGATCCTAAGTGTGGCGGGTTTGATGCTGAACTGGATGAGGCCAATATTGCTTGTCAAGCTTTGAAACAGGCTGACCACCGAGTGATTATGACGGACTCCAGCAAGTTTACAAAAACTGCACTGGTTCAAGTTTGCGATTTTCACGAGTTTAACCGCCTCATCACCAATGAAATGCCTAGTCAAGAAATGACGATGGCGTTGGAAAAGGCTGGCGTTGCTATTAGTCTTTCTGCACCGCAATAACGCATTTGGCCATGCACGGGTCGCAATGCCGCAACCTGTTGACCTTATGACCTGATATGTTCAAACTATAAATTCAAAACAAATAATGGGTGGAAATTATGCGGTATGAAACGCCAAGCACAGCCAAAGAAGCTGTGTCTCTTATGGCCAAGGAAAAAGGCATCGCTTACATTTTAGCTGGCGGAACCGATCTGCTCGTGAAGATGAAAGCCGGAATGATTGAACCTGATCTGGTTGTTGATATCAAGCGCGTCAAAGGCATGAATGAAATTAAGAAAGGCGCTGGTGGTTATTCCATCGGTGCGGCTGTGCCTTGCGTTGCGATTTTGGAAAATGCGGCTTTTGTAAAAGCATGGCCAGGTGTGGCCGATGCAGCAAATTTAATTGGTTCGCGCCAAGTGCAAGGTCGCTCTACGATGTCTGGCAATTTGTGCAATGCTTCCCCTGCTGCTGATAGCGCTCCGGCACTTGTTGCTGTTGGTGCAAAAGTTTCTATCGCTGGCCCAAAGGGCAACCGTAAATTAGCGGTTGAAGATTTGGCTGCTGGTGTGGGCCGCAACAATTTGAAGAAGGGCGAAATAATTACGTCGATTGATTTGCCAAAAAAGGATGCCAAATCTGGAAGTGCTTATTTGCGTTTTACGCCGCGCACTGAAATGGACATTGCCGTTGTCAGCGTGGGTGTGAACCTAACGATCGATGGCAAAGGTGTGATCACCAAAGCTCGCGTCGCTTTGGGTGCAGTGGCTACCACAGTGCTTTTGGTGAAGGAAGCGGCGAAGGCCATCATCGGCACCAAGCTTGACGATGCAACCAAGGCAAATCTTGCTGCCATTTGTTCAGCGGCTTGCAAGCCGATTGATGACAAGCGCGGCACAATTGAATTTAGAACTGATGTGGCAGGTGTGCTCGCACGCCGCGCTGCTGAAACGGCTTATGCCCGCGCAGGAGGCAAATAATATGGGTGCACATGTTAATACAACGATCAATGGCGATGCCGTAGAATTTGTCTGCACGCCAGATGAGTCGCTCCTCGATGTGCTGCGTAACCGCATTGGACTGACCGGTGCCAAAGAAGGCTGCGGCACGGGCGATTGCGGTGCTTGCAGCGTTATTCTTGATGGTCGTTTAGTTTGTTCTTGCCTTGTGTTGGGCGCTGAAATGGACGGCAAAAAGCTTGAAACCATTGAGGGCATGGCAGACGGGGCAAAACTGCATCCGCTGCAACAGCACTTCATTGATGGTGCTGCACTTCAATGCGGTATTTGCACTCCAGGATTTTTGATGGCGGCGCAAGCATTGCTGCGCAAGAACCCAGATCCGACAGAAGAAGAAATTCGTTACGGTTTGGCAGGCAATCTTTGCCGTTGCACCGGCTATGATAAAATCGTGCGGGCTGTTCAGTCTGCTGCAAAAGAAATGAGAGGATAAACACATGCCACTCGATCAAGAACTCGTATCCAAGAAATTT
>JAYVPZ010000226.1:0-1918 GCA_043757105.1 Aestuariivirga sp.
TCTGCGGGATACATTTCCTCAAGCGTTGAATAATCCTTGGCGGAAACAGTGTTTACCTCTCTTGGAATGTAACATTTGCTGCCTGTGCCCTTTTTGAAATAGTTGGCAGGGAAGGTATAGAACATAATGGATTTGCGATCATATTTATTGGTCACGTAATCATCGCCATCTAATGTGCGCATGTTGTGATCGATAGTGCCTTGATCCCAAGAGTTGGGAGGCGATTTCAAATAAGAATAAATCTGGTTCCAATCAAACTCAGCATCACAATTGCCCAAAGCATTCTGATGCTCATGCTGAAGTCCCAGCGCATGGCCAAATTCATGGCGAGCAATACCAGCAACTTGCGGATTTGCTAACTGTTCTGGAGTTAGATCCTGAAATCCGCTGAGAGCTAATGACGGCTCAGTGTTTTTGGCATATCGGACACTATCCACACCCACCATTGAGTAATATCCCTCATCCAAAACGAACTTAACACGAATCATGCTGGTTGGGTTCTTGCCGCATCCGCGCGGTTTATTCATGTTGCCAAAATCAAGTTGCAAGCTGGACTTTGGATCATTCCAAGTCGCAGCTGCTTTGGCCACGAATTTGCGAATGTCATTATTGCCGTCCATAAAGCAGACGGTGGCTTTTCGGACGTTGGAAGGCCAAAGTGTTGATTGACTAAAGACACCGCGGGTTTTGTCTGTCTCCATCGCTTTTAAAAGCTTGGCACGCTGCGCCTGAAATTCGGAATAGGCTTTGTTTTGTTTTTTAGGATCAGCATCATGGGCAATTGCAGAAATCACACCGCAGCTCAAAGCCAAGAGTGTTGGAGCAGAAATTAACAGCCGTTTTATCATCATCTGAATTCTCCGATCAGGTTTCGGCAAAGCTAAACCACAATTGGTTTAATGCGCAAGTGCCGCCTCTTAAAGTTGAAATGACGGTGTGGTTTTAAAATGTTGTATCTTGGGAATAAAAAAGGCTGGCGATTTACAGCGCCAGCCTTTTTAACATTTTAATCGTTGCGGATTACGCAGCGTCCATTTCTTCTTCGTCTTCAACCATCGCCTTCAGCTCTTCGCGGGTAACAGTTTTGTCGGAAACTTTGGCTCTCGACACGATGGTATCAACAACTTTTTGCTCAAACAGTGGCCCACGCAATTCCATCAAAGCACCAGCGTTTTTGCGGTAATAGTCAAACACTTGCTTTTCTTGTCCGGGAAATTGGCGGGCACGGCTGATCAAAGCTTGCTGTAATTCTTGGTCAGCGATTTGAACGCCTTCCTTTTCACCAATGGTGCCCAACACCAATCCAAGGCGCACACGGCGCTCGGAGATTTTTTTGTATTCTTCGCGGGCTTTTTCTTCGGTGGTATTTTCATCAGTGAATGATTTGCCAGCCTTCTGCATCTCATTGCTCAAAGCTGCCCAAATTGAATTGAACTCAGCTTCCACGAGCTTTTCAGGAAGATCGAATGAATATTGCTTATCCATCGCGTCCAGAACATCGCGCTTCAACTTCATCGCAGTCATCTGGCTGAATTCACGGTCGAGACCAGACTTGACCATGTCTTTCATCTTCGACAGGTCTTCAAAACCCAAACGCTTGGCAAACTCTTCGTCAATTTGATTGGCGACTGGAGATTGAATGCCCTTCACTTTAACAGCAAAGACAGCGGCTTTGCCTGCGAGATTTGCAGCGCCATATTCCGCTGGGAACGTTACTTTCACAGTCACATCATCGCCAACTTTGGCGCTGAGCAATTGATCTTCAAAACCCGGAATGAATTGGTTTGATCCCAATTCCAAAGGAATATCATTGCCCTTGCCACCGTCGAACTCAACGCCATCAATTGAACCCACAAAATCAATCGTAACTTTGTCGTTCTTTCGCGCTCTTTCGCCTTCTTTGGCATCTTCAAAATTT
>JAYVPZ010000227.1:0-1904 GCA_043757105.1 Aestuariivirga sp.
GATCCTGCTCGTATTGTTGATACCTTCGCGGCCTACATGGACAATGACGGTCATAGTGTTACCCGCGCGCTCTTCGAACAGAATATTCATCAGAAATGCAACGACCCTCAATTCACAGCCGACATCGGCCCATTGCTGGCAAGCGGATATTCTTGGGACTTTGCTTCTGCCGTCGCTAAGGTTCAAACTGCACTTATCGAACGACTTCCGGGCGAGCCGTGGCGCGGTGCAATAGTGCCGCTATCACAAACGACCAGTTGAGGATCGCTACTATAAGGCCGAAGGAGCCTTCAATTCTTGTCCGGATAATGTCCGGATAATGCGGTGATGTTTCCGATGCGTTCATGCTGTTCTATGCTCATTCGTTGCAATAAATTCAAGTATTTAGCCGATAAGCACTTAGCTCCGAAGGCAGAGGTCACAGGTTCGAATCCTGTCGGGTGCGCCAATGATTTCAATGGTTTAAAGGTAAAATCCACTCGCTCAAAACTGCCATTTCCGGATTATTTCCGGATAATGTGTTCCCGTGCAGTTCCGGGAACGGGCGGGAAGTGTTCTGTTGCGCCGTGCACGAGTGTGCATTTGCCTATTCACGCGCGATCAAAGCTGAAAGGCGCGACAGAGCCTGAGAGACGATCACACCATTATTCTCGATGCACTGGATGATTTCAGATGGTGAAAGTGCATCAAACTTGGCGACGGTGTTGGGATTCACAGCCTTGAGGTCGAATACAGCGGCATCGATGCTGGCGGCTCGCGCTTCAAGATCGCGCGCGGTTTTTTCCTTTTCCGCAATGCTTGCGGAAAGCTTTGTCAGCGCAACATCAGTCGCCTTTGCCTTCTTCAGGCGCTTTTGTTCTTCTTTAAGATCAACCACCTCTTCCTTCAGCGTTGACGCTTGGGTGAGAATGGGTTCCATGTCCTCACGCGCTATGGCTGGCGCAAACTCCAAAACAAGCAGTGAAGATCGAAACTTCGGAGATCAGCAACAAATAGATATGGCCCGGGCAATAGCCGGGCCGTGATGTTCGATATTTAATAGCGCTACATCCCCAGAAGCTTCCAAGCCTCTTTCGCAGCGGCGACTGACGCATCGTGGTTGCCAGCTTCATGCTCTTTTTTTGCTAGGGCAATTT
Source organism: Aestuariivirga sp. (assembly GCA_043757105.1). Taxonomy (GTDB): domain Bacteria; phylum Pseudomonadota; class Alphaproteobacteria; order Rhizobiales; family Aestuariivirgaceae; genus Aestuariivirga. Next base: position 1,137 of record JAYVPZ010000227.1, read on the forward strand.
GCTCATCAACTTTGACCATTGTCGCCGCATCACCCGGCATCATCTTGGCCATCTCTTCGTCTTTCTTGATAAGATTGGGGCAGTCATTGGCGAACGCTGTTCCCGTGAGAGCCATGAGCATCGCTCCTGCAATAATAATCTTCTTCATGTGGTCTTCCTTTATTGTGCCAGATTCTGGCGGTTGAAAATCGAGATTTGTTTTATGTTGCAAGTTTCAAAGTAAGTGCAGTCAACACCAGATATCGCCCGGTCTTAGCCAAACCGACCAGCAGCGCGAATGACCATAATGGTTCTCGCAAAACGCCTGCAATAACGGTGAGAGGGTCGCCAATGATCGGAACCCAACTCAGCAGCAATGTGCCTCTGCCATAGCGGCGATACCAATTTTCGGCACGCAACAAGCTTTCTCGGCTTGCCGGAAACCAGCGTCTGTCTTGGAACCGCACCAAAGACTTGCCCAACATCCAGTTCACGGTTGACCCAAGAACATTGCCAACACTGGCGACTGCGACGATGGCGGGCCACGGCTGTTTTCCAGCAACAAGCAAACCCACGACAACCAATTCTGATTGGAGTGGTAGAATGGTCGCTGCGGCAAAGGCAATGACAAACAAGCCGACATAAGTTGCAATATCCATTCTTTTATACAGCCGTGCTACGCAACCGTAGCGCATTGCCAATCACGCTGACAGAACTCAAAGCCATGGCCGCTGCCGCAATCATGGGTGAGAGCAAAATGCCAAACACGGGATACAGCACACCCGCTGC
>JAYVPZ010000228.1:0-1904 GCA_043757105.1 Aestuariivirga sp.
ATGGACCTGAACGTTGGCTTTTAATGCCTTGGGCAATTTTGATGCTGCTACGTCGAGGCGCTGGCGGGCCGTGGCTAAAATTTCATCAGGCTTAGGCAGTGCACGGGCGGCGGAATGCAACCTTGTTTTCGCGTCGCCCACAACGCGGCCCATGGTGCGTTTTTGGCGGGCGTTGAGCGAGGCCAGTTCGGCCAATAGATCAGCGCGCACGGGTACGGCGCGTTCGGCGGCTGCCGTGGGTGTGGGTGCGCGGAAGTCAGACGCAAAGTCGATGAGCGTGGTATCAGTTTCATGGCCGATTGCGCTGATTAGCGGAATGACACTGGCCGCTGTTGCGCGCACTACAATTTCCTCATTGAACGGCCAGAGGTCTTCGAGCGCCCCCCCGCCCCGCGCCACGATCAACAAATCTGGCTTGTGCTCCATCGCGTTGAACCCGGCAATCGCCGCTGCCACTTCCGCCGCCGCCGTTTCGCCTTGAACGCGCACAGGCCAAACGATGACATGGCGGGGGAAACGATCATTCAGGCGGTGCAAAATATCGCGGATCACAGCACCTGTGGGCGATGTGATGATGCCGATGGTGCGCGGAAGATAAGGCAATGCTTTTTTGCGGTCTTGATCGAACAATCCTTCTGCCGCTAAAGTTTTCTTGCGCTCTTCAAGAAGCGCCATGAGAGCGCCCACACCTGCAGGCTCAACATTTTCGATAACGATTTGATAATTTGATTTGCCCGGATAAGACGTGATCTTGCCCGTGGCGATCACTTCTAAACCTTCTTGCAATTTTGAGCGCAGTTTGTTGAACACACCCTTCCAAATTACAGCATCAAGTTTTGCTCCATCGTCTTTGAGTGCAAAGTAACAATGGCCAGAACTATGAGGGCCACGAAACCCCGAGATTTCCCCACGCACCCGCACATGGCCGAAACGATCTTCCAGTGTGCGTTTTAAAGCATGGGAAATTTCAGTAACCGACTGTTCGCCCAGATTGGGTTTGGTCGCTTCAATGATCTCGCCCGTTTCGGGGTCGTAGTCGGGGATTGTGGACATGTGTTCTACTCGAAGACCTTGGGGGGCTTGCGCCTAAATCGACCGCGCGATGGGATTTTGAAATCGCCGACTGGCTCCATTGCCAAAAGTAATTCCTTCAAAGTTGGTTTTCTGTCAATCAACTTGCTCCACCAATAGAACAAGTAATTCATCTAATCACCTCGCCAAAGGGCAGCCCACCAAATTCTTTGGCCAACCCATCTTGAATATCGACCCATGGTGCTTTTGATCCCACCATATAATGCAATTCAACTTTGACTTCGGGATCGGAATCGAGAGTGCCAAGGCGCAATCTCAGAATGCTTGGATTAGAGACATCTTCCTTGTAAATTGGCGATCCGCAGCAGTTTGCAAAGAAACGTTTGTAGCCTGGGCTTGATTCCCAGCTCTTCAAATTTTCTTCGCCCCTTAAAAAGACTAGAGCCGTTGCATGAATACTTGCTGTTGTGCCAAAGCTGGAACCTGAATGTTTCCGGCATTGCCAACAATGACAATGGTTTATTGGCGCAATCAAGTCTCCATGAATTTCATATCGTACTTGGCCACAGCCGCATGAGCCATTTAACATTTGCAATCGTTAGTATTGAAAAAATGCATCCAACTCCCCTATTTATGTTTCGCTCGATAGCACTGTACTGTAGTTCCAGGTGGTAACTTAACATAGAGGGTCGAGTTTATGAAAGTTCTTTTGATCGGCTCTGGTGGTCGCGAACATGCGTTGGCTTTTGCACTGGTGCGCTGCCCGCTGCTGACCAAGCTTTATGCGGCTCCCGGCAATCCGGGCATTGGGAAATTGGCGGAGTTGGTTTCGGTTAAGGTGACCGATCATGCAGCTGTGATTTCATTTTGCA
>JAYVPZ010000229.1:0-7274 GCA_043757105.1 Aestuariivirga sp.
GCCATTCCGCACCGCAAAGTTTTGGTTGATGTGAATGCTGAAATGGCCAAGCAAGGGGCGGCACGCTACGGTTTCGATGAATCAAGTGCCGATTGGAAAGCAACAATCGCCCGCAAAGACGTGGACGTCATCGATATCGTAACACCTAATGACAGCCATGCGGAGATTGCCATTGCCGCTTTGAAGGCCGGCAAGCATGTGATCTGTGAAAAGCCATTGGCGCGCACCGGCGCTGAAGCAAAAACCATGTTCGAAGCTGCACAGAAGTCAGGCGTCATTCACATGGTGGCCTTCAATTATCGTCGCACGCCTGGTGTTGCTCTCGCCAAGAAGCTTATTGAAGAAGGTCGCATTGGCAAAATATTGAATTTTCGGGGCACCTATCTGCAGGATTGGTCGGCTGATCCGAATGGTCCTCTTTCGTGGCGCTTTCAGAAGAAAGTTGCGGGTTCCGGCACTGTCGGTGACATCGGTACCCATGTTCTCGATTTCGCCCGATACCTTGTAGGCGAAGTCAGCGCCGTCAATGCCATCGTAAAGACCTACATTCCAGAGCGTCCGCTGCAAACAGGCGGATTAGACAAGCTTGGTGCGTCCGATAAATCCGGGGAAGGCCCTAAGGGCGTCGTTGACGTTGATGATGAAATGATCACGCTGCTGAAATTCCAAAACGGTGCGGTGGGTTCTATTGAGGCTTCACGCAACGCCCACGGCCGCAATAATTTCCTCACCTTTGAAATTCATGGCAGCAAAGGATCCATCGCCTTTAACTATGAGCGCATGGATGAAGTGCAGGTGATGTTTGCCGATGATCCGGCAGAAACGCGCGGCTTCCGCACCATCTACACAGGTCCCAACCATCCATACGGTCAAAACCTCTGGCCCATTCCCGCTTTGGGCATCGGCTATGGCGAGACGAAGATCATTGAATGTTATGATTTCTTCTCAGCTATCGTCAGCGGTAAATTGCCGTCGCCCAACTTTGAAGATGGCTACAAGATATCCGCTATTGCTGATGCCATTCTTGAATCCGGTGCCACCGAGCGCTGGGTCAATGTCGCAAACTGAGGGGAATGCACCATGGCCAACAAACTCGCTTATCACGCCAATTGCTGGGGAGAACTCGGCGGGAACGCCGTTGGCGTCACCTCGATCACTCAACTCACCTATCGCACCTTCGGCAACATGGAAAAGGCCATCAATGACATTGCTTCAGCAGGTTATGAAGGCACTGAAATCTTCGATGCCAATTTGTTGGATTATGCGCCTAGTAACTTCAAAGGCCTGAAATCAATTCTCAAAAACGCAGGTGTCAAACTCGTTGCCGCCTATTCAGGTGCCAACTTTATATTCGATGACATTCTGCCGGAGGAATTGGCCAAGTTGGAACGCGTGGCTGCAGCTGCTGCCGAATGTGATGCAGAACATTTTGTCGTTGGTGGGGGTGCAAAGCGCGCCAAAGGCACCAAACGTGACGACATCAAAAAGCTAGGCGCTGCGCTCGAAAAAGTTGTAAAGATCGCCAAGAAGCATGGCTTGAAAGCACACTATCACCCTCATCTATCGACTATTGTTGAGGGGCCTAATGAGGTGAGGAAAGTTTTCAAGGAAACTTCTATCGATTTCTGTCCTGATACCGCACATCTTGCCGCCGCTGGTGGCGATGTACCCGCGATGATCCGTGAACATGCTAAACGCATCAGTTACGTGCACCTCAAGGGCTGGCAAGAAAAACCTTTCGCCTTTACGCCACTTGATCAGGGTTCACTCGATATTCGTGCCATCATCGCGGCACTCAAAGACATCTCGTTCAAGGGCTGGATAACGGCTGAACTAGATTCATGGCCTGACCCTAAGGACGGGGCCATTCACAGTTTAAAGTTCATGCAAAATGCAAGACTTTGAAGTTCAACATTAATTGGGAGGAAACTGACATGATGAATAAACGTATGTTCTTGGGCGCGGCCACAGCTGTTGCTCTTTTTGCGGCAGGCTTTTCTGCTCCTGCATTTGCTACCGATCCGGACGCGGCACTGAAAGACCTGATGTCTCAAGTGAACAGCAAAGGTCCAAATGGCGAAGACCCAGCATTGGCATCCAGTGTCTCATTGACCGACGAAGAATTGGCCAAGATCAAGGCCATGAATGCAACCGCCGCATTGGTTTTCCACATTGGTGGCAATGATTGGACCAACGCCCAGACTGCCGCATTGAAGCAGCAGTTCGAAAAAATGGGGATCAAGGTGATCGCCGTTACCGATGCTGGATTCAAACCTGAAAAGCAAGTCGCCGACATTGAGACTGTGATGGCGCAAAAGCCAAATATCATTGTTTCAATTCCGGTTGATGGCCAATCCACCGCGGGTGCCTATAAGGCCGCCGCAGCAGCTGGTGTCAAGCTCGTGTTCATGGACAACATTCCAGCAGGCTTCAAGGCTGGCGTTGACTATGTCAGTTCAGTCTCTGCCGATAACTACGGCAATGGCATTGCCTCTGCCCATCTGATGGCCAAGGCCCTCGGCGGCAAAGGCGAAGTGGGCATCGTGTTTCATGCCGCAGATTTCTTCGTAACCAAGCAACGTTACGATGGATTCAAGAAGACCATCACCGAACAATATCCTGACATCAAGATTGTTGACGAACAGGGCATTGGCGGACCAGATTTTGCTGGCGATGCTGAAAAGGCCGCTGGTGCCATTCTGACGTCACATCCTGAAACCAAGGCCATCTGGGCAGTGTGGGACGTGCCTGCCGAAGGCGTTATGGCAGCAGCACGCGCTGCTGGCCGCGAAAATCTAATAATTATCAATATGGACCTTGGTGAAAACGTTGCCATTGAAATGGCCAAAGGCGGCATGATCAAGGGCATGGCATCACAGCGCCCGTTTGATGCTGGCATCATTGAAGCCATGCTCGCTGGCTATGCGCTGATCGGCAAGCCTGCACCTGCCTATGTGGCCTTGCCTGCCGGCCCCATCACACACGACACGTTGTTGAAGGGTTGGGAAGAAATCTATCACGCTCCCCCGACAGACAAGATCAAGACAAGCTTCAAGTAAGCTTCCCTAGACTGAAGGGCCGGATCTGTTGCGACTGATCCGGCTCCCCTATAGCTTGCGGATCAAAGGTCCCGTCATGATCAACCCAACTCCTGACTATGCCGTGAAGATGAGCGGAATCGGCAAGGCCTTTGGACCAACCAAGGTGCTTGACAACGTCACCTTGGAAGTACGGCCTGGCGAAATCCATGCGCTGCTCGGCGGCAATGGTGCGGGAAAGTCAACCATTCTCAAAATTCTGCGCGGTGTTCATCAACCTGACTCTGGAACATTGGAAGTCTTGGGCAAGATGTTGACCGAACACACCCCTGAAGAATCAAAGCGAGCAGGCATCGCCATGATTTTTCAGGAAATGAGCTTGGTTCCCACCTTAACTGTGGCCCAAAACATTTTTCTAGCCAATGAAGTCAAGACAGGTTCGGGGTTAATTGACGACGACGCTGCCGTTCATCGCGCAACCGAACTGTTCAAGAGTCTGGATGTTGATGTCAATCCCTTGGCAGAGGTGGGAAGCCTAGGTGCGGGCCAGCGCCAACTGACTGAAATCGTCAAAGCCATCGCCCACAAGGCGCGCGTCCTCATCCTCGACGAGCCAAGTACTGCGCTCTCAACCCATGACGTTGAAAAGCTCTTCGCCTTCCTGACAAAATTAAAGACAGAAGGCGTTGCTATTATTTATGTATCGCATCGCATGGATGAGATCATGAAGATTGCAGATCGTGCCACGATCTTGCGGGATGGACGCCACGTCATCACCGCACCACTTTCGGAACTGACCCTTCCGTCGATCATTGAACATATTGTCGGCAAACAATCGCGCGGCCTTTCTGGCATTCAGCGCGAAGACACAGGACGCGAGGATGTCCTTCTCGAGCTCAAGAATGTTTCTGGCGTGCACAAACCCCGCGATTTGAACCTGACCGTTCATGCCGGTGAAGTTGTTGGGATTGCCGGTCTTCTCGGCAGTGGCAGAAGTGCGATAGCGCGATTGTTGTTCGGCATCGATGAAAAAGTTTCAGGTGATATCGTTGTGGCCGGAAAGACCGTCGAACTCACGAGTCCGTCCGAAGCTATTGCCCAAGGCATCGCTCTCATCCCGGAAGACCGATTGCGCCAAGGCGTTGTGCTTGAACATAGTGTTGCTGACAATATCAGTCTTTCGGTTTTTGATCGCATCAGCAAGCGAGGATGGATATCGCAGCAGAAATGGAGCGATCTTGCTGCTGAAAAGATCAAATCTCTGAAGGTTAAGACAGCGTCCGCTGCAGCAACGGTACGCACCCTTTCAGGCGGCAACCAGCAGAAAGTCGTGCTGGCAAAATGGTTGGCCTCAGATCCCCGCATCATCATTTTTGATGAACCGACGGCAGGCATCGATATTGGCAGCAAATCCGAAATCATCCAACTCATCCGTGAACTGGCGCGCCAGGGCAAAGCCATCATTGTGATTTCTTCCGAACTCAATGAGTTGCTTGCTGCCTGTGACCGTATTCTCGTGATGTCCGATGGACGAATGCTGCGCGATATGCGCCGGGATGAATTCGAAGATCCAACTGTGGGACATCACACCGCAGCTGATAGCATGCAGTTTGCTGAACGCAGACTCCAGACAATCCTTCAAGAGGTTCGCAACAATGGCTGAAGCTATGACACCATCACTGGCAACACGGATCGGGCTCACCGACTGGCGGCAGAACATCATCTACATCGGCTTTGTTGGCATCTTCATTTTCTTTGCGATCACCCTCGGTCACAAGGGGTTTCTCGATACCAACAATCTTCTCAACATTGTGCGCCAGACCGCACCCATTGCGATCATGGCGGTTGCAATGACCTATGTGCTGGCGGCCGGTGAAATTGATCTTTCCATTGGTGCCGTAGCGGGGCTTGCCTCAGTCGCCACAGCCATGGCGATGGACATTGGTGGAGTCCCCTTGGGCATTATTGCCGGCGTTGCAACTGGTCTCATTGTCGGCGTGATCAACGGCATCATCAGCACGCGCATTGGCATTCCAACCTTCCTCACCACGCTTGCTATGATGGGCGTTGCCAAGGGAACCTCAATGTGGGTGAGCAGCACCAAGGCCGTGCCCATCCTGAGCGATGGCTATAACTGGCTGTTTGGTGGGGGCTATGTCGGCCCTCTACCGGTGTTGCTGTTCTGGATGGTGATTGCAGCGGCTATCGGACATATTGTCCTCAGGCGCACGACGTTTGGCCGCTGGGTTCTGGCCACAGGCGGCAGCGAAACCGCTGCGCGCTATTCCGGCGTCAACACCCGCAATATCAAATTCAAGGTGCTCATCATCTCAAGTTTTGCCGCAGCAATTGCGGGCATGCTCTATGCTGGCCGCTTTCAAACCGGTCGCTTTCAATTGGGCGAGGGTGATGAGCTTTCTGTTATCGCTGCTGCTGTGCTGGGTGGCACCAGCCTGTTTGGCGGCAAAGGCACGGTGATTGGGTCAATCATGGGAGCCTTAATGATTGGTCTCATCAATAACGGACTCATTCTCGCTGGCCTCGAGTTTTCCCAACAACTCATCGCCCGTGGTGCCATCATCATCCTTGCCGTGGCCATTTCACAGAACAAGAGGTCAACATGAAAACCTCCGGCTGCACCATCATCGGAACCGTTGTCGCCAAACCGGAAAAGCGCGATGAGTTAATACGAATTCTCACCGCGCAAGTCGCACCAACGCGAGCTGAACCTGGTTGCATCAATTATGATTTTCACTGTGACAAGTCTGATCCGAATACCTTCGTTTTCTACGAGAATTTTGTGAGTAAAGAGGCTCTCGAAGAACATCTCAAAAAGGCTCATTTGAAGCCATTGATGGATCGACTGGTTGAACTCCTGGCCGAACCAGTGAACATTCGTCATCTTGAAATGCTGAGCATGCGGGCTGAGTGACAAACTCAAGCGAATGCTTGGGATCGTCTTCTGATCTGATTTGACATCTGCGCGGGATGGGCTGTCACGAGCTGCGCATCGCGTAGATATCTCGCCAAAATGTTGTTTCGTTTTGAACGAAGACCCCCATTGGTGTTAGAGTTTAATGCCGCAGTTTGTAAATTGCACCACTCCGGTCAACTGGCAGTCGTCACAATCGCGAACTTGAATACCTCTGGTAAACTTGCAATCGTCACGGCTTGCTGTGTCAGCGGATGCTCGGCTTTCTTGGCATCGGTTGGTCTCCGATAGAGTGCCTCTTAGCTCCGACAAGCAAACTTTTCATCATTACTCATGAGCTTTCAGGTTTTATGGGCGGGCTTGCCGACCTTAATATTGTGGCTCAGGCGGGGTCTGCATCTGCCAGCGGTCTTGGCTGCGATTTGCTGATCCTAGTATTGCGGCTTCTTTGATCGGTGGCAAGTCAATTTCAGGTGGCTATCCCAAGCCGCTGAACGACGTATTTGGGAGCCTTATAGTTGGCTTCGTGCCCATTGCCATCAAGGCCATGGGCCTTGGTGCCCAAGCGCACAGTGTGAAGATATGTGAAAAGTATTTAGAGAAACTAGCAATTTGTGCCTCCCGCGAGTTGATTATTTATCTGGCGATGATGTGCCGATCATTCTTTCCATCACTTGGATTTTGGTCAAACTCAGGGCGCTTGTCCTCCGGCAGATTCCTGTGTCACGCACCTTTGTTCAGTGTCCGTGCAACAGGCAGCACCACGATTTTCACACTCTTCTGCATCAAACCACCCAAATCGTTTTCCCCTTGAAGGCATGATCGCCTTCTGAACAATCTGCATCCGCTTTCAGAAAATGCTTTGTGGATTCGAATAAATTTATCTTCATCATGGTGTTTATGTTCGGTCAAAATACTACAATAATTTGAGTAAGAAAACTATTTTCAGATTTTTCTCGGTTGGAATACAACGAATTTTCAACAGACAAGCCGAAATTATGTGATAAACTACTTCAGAAGTGAATCTTGACCTTTACATAAACTGATCAAACCGATTTCGCTTGCTATTTATGGTGAAAATTTCCTACAGTGCACGAAGTCGAAACCTGAACGATCTTCTGTCAAACTTTAACTTGGTCAGGAGGCCTTGCATCAGCTTCGGTGTTTGGGGTGTCCTGAAATCATATTGGGGCATTTGGTGGGCCAGTTTGGACGCGACGAATGTCGGCGTTGCTGAGTTGGTAGTGGTTCGAAGAGCAGTTTTAATCTGTCAGCACTTAAATTTGGGAGGAAATCCAATGTTC
>JAYVPZ010000230.1:0-1899 GCA_043757105.1 Aestuariivirga sp.
TGCATGGGGGATCTCTCCGTGGGTTGCTTTCACAACACCCCATGAATCACATCAAAACTGATTTGAGAATCCCCCAACCTTAGCCGTAACTGGGGTTAAATTAACTCTTAAAAACCAAACCCCGGTGGCAAAGGCATTCCACCTGTGACGGTTTTCATTTCGGCAGCCATGAGGTTTTCAGCCTTGTTCTTGGCATCGGCTAAGGCAGCGATTATTAAATCCTCGAGGATTTCTTTTTCGTCAGATTTCAGAAGCGATGGGTCAATATCGAGACCAATGACAACTGACTTACCCGTCATTTTCACTTTGATCATTCCGCCGCCGGACTGGCCTTCGATTGTGGTAGCTTCCAATCGCGCTTGCATTTCCGCCATTCGAGCCTGCATTTGGCCGGCTTGTTTCATAATATCAGCGAGATTCTTCATCTGGTTCTTCCATTGGTTTGGGCGCTTCTAAATCGCGCACGTTTAAAATTTCAGCACCAGGAAATTTTTTAAGAATTGCCTGCACATCAGGGTGTTCACGCGCCGAACGGAAAGCAGAATCTTTAGCATCCTTTCGGATTTGGGCGGCGGGTTCTGCGCCACCCGACTTGGCAACCATCACCATCCAGCGACGGTTTGTCCACGCTTCGAGCTTGCGCGAGAGTTCATTTGCGATGGCGGGATTGGCACCCTCAACCAAAGCGATCTCGACTTTGCCCTCGCTAACAGCGATAGGGCGAATGTAGGTTTCAAGATCGGTCTTCAGTTTGATGTCACGGCGTTCGGTGGCGAGCGCTATGATGTCATTGAAGTTTTTGAAGGAACGAAGCTTACCAGTTTGCTCAGTATTTGGGGGAATTCGGAGTGGAGCGACGGCGAGGTTGCCCACCTCTTGCACAGGATAATTTGCGCGATCAGCTGAGGTGACAAGTTGCACTGGAGGCGAGGAACGCGGCACTTGCGGCTTTGCCTCTTGCGCCATTTTGGCCAAATCTTCGCCCGATGGGAAATTTGCGGCATGAGCCAAACGGATCAACACCATTTCTGCGGCTTGCAAGGGCTGATTGGATAGAGCTGTTTCGGCAATTCCCTTTAGCAGCATCTGCCAAGCGCGGGTGAGATGCGCCATGCCAAGACGTTTGGCGAAGTCAGCTCCGCGTGTTTTTTCTTCTTCGGTGCGCGATTGATCCATCAAAGCTGAATCAAGCACAAGTTTCAAACGTGTAACCCAATGAACAAAATCAGCCAAATCTGTGAGGATGGTTTCAGGGTCGCCGCCGGCTTCATATTGGCGGGCGACATCGGCCAACATGCGCGGGGCATCGCCTGCCATGACGGCATCAAACAATCCAATCACTTGACCTCGATCAATCAGGCCCAGCATGTTCATGACATCGGCTGATTTCACTTGGCCATCGCCGTAAGCAATGGCTTGATCAAGCAATGAAAGCCCGTCGCGCACTGAGCCTTCGGCAGCACGGGCAATCATGCGCAGTGCTTCTTCTTCAGCTTCAACATTTTCGAGTTTAGAGATTTTGCCATAGTGCTGCATCAACAAGGCGGCATCCAAGCGCTTTAAATCAAAACGTTGGCAACGTGAGAGAATAGTAACGGGAACTTTGCGAATCTCAGTGGTTGCAAAGACGAATTTCACATGCGGTGGCGGTTCTTCCAAAGTTTTCAGCAGCGCATTGAAAGCGCTTTTCGACAGCATGTGCACTTCGTCGATAATATAAACTTTGTATTTGGCCTGCACCGGGGCATAGCGCACACTGTCAATAATCTCTCGCATATTGTCGACGCCAGTGTTGGACGCAGCGTCCATTTCGATCACGTCAATATGGCGCGATTCCAAAATGGCTTCACAGGCAGACGTCATGTCTGGCATTTCCATCGTCGGGCCGTTTGGATAGTT
>JAYVPZ010000231.1:0-1895 GCA_043757105.1 Aestuariivirga sp.
GCACCAACCGCTGTGATGAAGGCTGCAACTGCGCCAATCACAGGCCAAGGGCTTGGCGATACCAAGTGGTAGTCGTGGTGTTTGGCATGCGCGTCGGCCATGGGGTCGTCTCCTCTAAATCAATTTGTTTTGGCAGCCACTGTCTTATCTTCGACAGCGGGATAGAATGTATAGGATAAGGTTATTTCTTTGATGTTGCGCGAATCCGCATCATCCAGAATGGCTGGATCAACAAAAAACATCACGGGGAACTCAGCAGTCTCGCCTGATTTCAGTGTGTGCTTAGTGAAGCAAAAGCATTGAATTTTATCAAAAAACGCACCCGCAGAAGCTGGTGTGACGTTGAACACGGCTGACCCTGTGAGGGTTTTGTCCATGGTGTTGCGCGCATCATAATAGGCCATGGTTTGCTCGCCGATTTTAACTTTAATCTCAGTCTGGCGGGCATGAAATTCCCAGCCCAAGCCCGATGACGTGTTGGCGTCAAAGCGCACCACGATGAATTTGTCGGTTGCATTGTCTGGCGCTTTTGCGGCGCGCTGTGTTGTGCCGCCAAAGCCAGTGGCTTGGCAGAAGGCTTTATAAAAAGGCACTGCTGCATAGGACAGGCCAAGCATACCGCAGAAACCACTTGCCGCGATGAGCGCAACGCGAAGATTTTTGGTTGGTGCGGCGGCCATCAGATCAACCGCGCCCCGACAGTTGCGCCTAACCTAACAACCGTTGTGATGAAAAACAAAGCAATGAGTGCAACCAAGCACCACGCCATAACCTTGGCGCGGCCTCTGCGGCGCTTTAAATCTTCTGGCGAAAAGGCGACGTTTGGCTTTTTCACTTCCATCAGAACACACTCGCAAATGTTGGCAGGTGAATTAGACGCTCAATTAAGACCAACGCAAACACTGCAAAGAGCCAATAGATTGAAAATTTGAAAAGAGCTTTGCACGCTTTGGTGTTCAATGGGCCTTCAGGAATGCGGTAAACATCAATCGCGCATTTCAAGAACCACACGGTTAGCAAGCCTGCACCCACAGCATAGAGCATGCCCGCTGTTCCAGTGAGGCAAGGCAAAGCCACGGCAGGAATTGTGAGCAACGTATAGATCAAAATTTGTTTGCGGGTTTCAGGACGACCCGCAACATTTGGCAACATGGGGATGCCCGCTTTTTCATAGTCACTTTCAGCAAACAGGGCCAGCGCCCAGAAATGCGGTGGTGTCCACATGAAGATCAGCAAAAAGAGACTGATTGAACCAAGATCAATCTGTCCATTCACGGCGGCCCAAGCGACCATGGGCGGGAATGCACCGGCGGCTCCGCCAATGACGATGTTCTGCGCCGTCCAGCGCTTTAGGCCCATGGTGTAAATTACCACGTAAAAGAAAATCGTGAAGGCCAACAATGCGGCGGCTTGCCAGTTGACAAAAAGCTCCATCATCAAAACAGAGGCTACCGCGAGTGCGAGGCCAAAACCTAAAGCTTCGCCGGGAAGAATTGCGCCTGATGGAATGGGGCGCTTGGACGTGCGCTTCATCACCGCATCAATATCAGCCTCATACCACATGTTCAGAGCGCCAGCAGCGCCTGCGCCAATGGCGATGCACAGGATGGTGATAAAGCCGATCCACGGGTGAATGTGGCCGGGGGCAGCAACAAGGCCAACAATCGCCGTAAAAATAACCAGCGACATAACGCGGGGTTTGAGCAACTTGAAATAATCACCCGCTGTGCCTTGGCCACCACCTTCTAACAAGGATTGGGCCAAAGCATCGGCGGTGAAATTGGTTTGCTCAATAGACATCAAGATTATCTAATCACAGGCAGCGTGTTGAACTGATGGAATGGTGGTGGGGAAGGCAATGTCCATTCCAGAGTTGTCGCACCCACACCCCAAGG
>JAYVPZ010000232.1:0-1855 GCA_043757105.1 Aestuariivirga sp.
GCGATTGATAATCGCGGGCATGGACAAAGTGAAAAACTTTACGACTCTGCTATGTATTCAGCACCAATAATGGCGGATGATGCGGCGCGTCTTTTGCGACACCTCAAAATTGAAAAAGCTGATGTGATGGGCTATTCGATGGGAGCACGGATTTCAGCGTTTTTGACGATGCAAAATCCTCCGATGGTTAGGCGTGCCGTGTTTGCCGGGTTGGCTTCGCGGATGATTACTGGTGTCGGTGGATCTGATACGATTGCTGAAGCGTTAGAAGCTGAAGATAGACCGCAGAAATTTGACCCTGCTGCGATGGCGTTTCGGATTTTTGCTGAGCAAACAAAGAGCGATTTAAAGGCTTTGGCGGCTTGCATCCGCTCAAGCCGCGTAAAGATTAAGGAAGAAGGACTTGCCGCCATTCGCGTTCCGGTGCTGGTTGTGGCTGGTGAGTTGGATGAAATTGCCGGAACTGTTGATGGACTGACGATTATTATTCCTGGCTCTCAAGGTGTGGTGTTGCCGAAGCGGAACCATATGAATGCAGTAGGAGATTCTGGGTTTAAGGCAGCAGTCGTCGAATTTCTTAACGCGCCCTAGATTGCGATCTATTAGACCACTCCCCATATTTGCTTTATAGTATAGAATAGCGGAGATCATTATGGCGCGAGATCAGGTTAAAATAGTTGAAAAGATTGATCCAGTTTGGAGCCGAATTCAGCACGAGGCTGAGGATATTGCGCGCCTGGAGCCTGGTCTTGGCGGATTCATTTATTCAGCCGTTCTAGAACATGAAACGTTTGAAGATGCGTTGGCGCATCGTTTGGCTCAGCGTTTGGGCAATGCGGATCTGGGTGCTGATTCTGTAATCAAGGCTTTTAAAGAGGCATTACAGGCCGAGCCTGAAATTGGCTTTGCTGCACGCGCTGATATGATCGCCACTTTTGACCGTGATCCGGCTTGCCACCGCTATATTGATCCGCTGCTTTACTTCAAAGGTTATCAAGCTTTACAGGCGCACCGAATGGCGCACCGCCTTTGGGAAATGGGACGCAGGGATTTTGCGCAATATATTCAAAGTCGAGTTTCGATGGTGTCGACTGTGGATATTCACCCAGCGGCAAAAATCGGCAAAGGTGTTATGATCGATCACGGCCATGATATTGTGATTGGCGAAACCTGCGTGATTGAAGACAATGTTTCGATGATGCAGGGTGTGACCCTTGGTGGAACTGGCAAAGAGGCTGGCGATCGCCACCCAAAAATTCGCCGTGGTGTTTTGATCGGGGCAGGGGCCAAGGTTCTGGGCAATATTGAAATTGGCCATTGCTCGCGCATCGCTGCTTGCTCGGTGGTTTTGCATGATGTTCCACCAAACCGAACGGTTGCTGGCGTTCCCGCAAAAATTGTTGGTGTGGCGGGCTGTGAAGAGCCGTCACGCGCTATGGATCATCAAGTGGAACCCGTTGCGGACGAAACTGTTTAACGATAGACATAATCTAATGCCATTGCCGGAGTACCTGAATTGAAGCCAGAAGAATTAGCCAAGCTCACCAAATATTTTCGTGAGAAGTTTAACAACCCAGCAATCATTGCGAAAGCGCGTCCGCAAAAAAAAGATTCGGGCGAAGTCTATTTGGGCGAAGAATTTCTCGGTGTCATATACCGCGATGAGGAAGACGGCGAGCTTTCGTACAATTTCTCTATGGCCATTCTGGAAATGGATCTCGAATAATTAACTCTAACTTTTGAGTAGCCCTTTGCTTGGCCTTCACATTGCAAACCCTAATCAAATGTAAATACCCTGTTCCGTTTTGGGACAGGCTTTTGCTTTTGGGGAATATTGGGGAATGTACACGCATCA
>JAYVPZ010000233.1:0-1850 GCA_043757105.1 Aestuariivirga sp.
CAAAGGTAAAAACAAAGACGATATTCCAATCAACGAATTCCGCAAAGAATGCCGAGAGTTTGCAACCAATTGGGTGAACATCCAACGCGAAGAATTCAAGCGCCTCGGCGTGGAAGGCGATTGGGATAATCCCTATCTGACCATGAACTTCAAAGCCGAAGCCATAATAGCGCGTGAGCTGTTGAAGTTTGCAGGCGACGGACAATTGTATCGCGGTTCCAAACCCGTGATGTGGAGCGTGGTCGAAGGCACAGCGCTTGCTGAGGCCGAAGTGGAATATGCGGATATTGAAGTTGATACGATCTTTGTGAAGTTTCCGGTGACAAACTTTAGTCTATTGAGGAATCTAAATGGAGAGAATAAAGATAATATCGTTCCCACCACCAAAGATGTGAAAATTCCAAGTAATCAGCAGCTGCAAATTCTAATTTGGACGACAACGCCTTGGACAATCCCCGGTAACCGCGCCGTTTCATATTCTGATAGAGTTAGTTATGGGCTTTACGAAATTATAGAGTCTGCAGAACATGCCAAAGGTGAATTACATATATTGGCAAATGCTCTTGTTGAAGATGTATCTGAAAAAAGCAAAACAACCTACCAAAAGGTTAATGATGTAAACCCAGATCATCTTAGTTTGATGCTGTGCGCCCATCCGCTCAATTCGTTGGGTTATGATTTCCCTGTACCACTACTCGACGGTGATCATGTTACCGATGACGCGGGCACGGGCTTCGTCCACACTGCTCCGTCACACGGTGCTGACGACTACAACGTCTGGATTGCCATTCAGAAAAATCTGCGAGATCGTGGTATTGATGATTCAGTGCCAACACCTGTTGATGCAAATGGCTTCTACACCAAAGATGCTCCGGGCTTCGAAGGTGCTCGCGTTATCGACCAATATGGCAAATGGAAAGATGCCAATTCGCGCGTGATCGACGCGTTGAAGGCTGCTGGCATGTTGTTGGCCCACACCAAAAAAATCATCAGCTATCCGCATTCTTGGCGCTCCAAAAAGCCCATCATTTTCCGCAACACGCCACAGTGGTTCATCTCGATGGACAAGGGGGAACTGCGCAAGAAGGCGTTGGCCGCCATTGAGCAAACGCAATTCTTTCCACCAACAGGCCAGAACCGCCTTCGTGGCATGATCGAGCAGCGCCCGGATTGGGTGATCAGTCGCCAACGCGCATGGGGTGTTCCTATCGCGGTTTTCGTCAATAATGCTACCGGTGAAATTCTCAATGATAACAAAGTGAACCAGCGCATCTATGATTCATTTTGTGAACATGGTGCCGACGCTTGGTATGAGGCAGACGCGGCAAAAACCTATCTTGCCCCCGATCATAACCCCGAAGACTTCGAACAAGTGCGTGACATTCTCGATGTGTGGTTCGACTCCGGTTGCACCCACGCTTTCGTGCTGGAAGAACGCCCCGATTTGAAATGGCCAGCCGATGTTTATCTCGAAGGCTCTGATCAACATCGCGGCTGGTTCCATTCATCATTGCTTGAATCCTGCGGCACACGGGGCCGCGCACCTTACGACACGGTGATCACCCACGGCTTCACGCTGGCCGAAGATGGTCGCAAGATGTCGAAGTCTTTGGGCAACACCACCGTGCCGCAAGAGGTGATCAAGAATGCAGGCGCAGACATCCTTCGCCTCTGGGTGGCTACATGTGATTACTCAGACGACATGCGCATCGGGCCGGAAATTCTGAAATCCGCCACCGAAAATTATCGCAAGCTGCGCAACACTTTCCGCTATCTGCTGGGCGCACTTGAAGGCTTGCATGATTGGGAAACGGTTTATCCCAAAGACATGCCGGAACTGGAAGCCTATA
>JAYVPZ010000234.1:0-7071 GCA_043757105.1 Aestuariivirga sp.
GGGTTTTATCTTTCTTGCTGGCGCATTATCTTGTTCATTCAGCTTGCGCGGGATTGGCGATGCCAAGCGCGCGATGTACATCACGCTTTCGGCAGCAGTCGCAACGATCATACTTGATCCCATTTTTATATTTTACTTTGGCTGGGGCATTCAAGGTGCGGCAGTTGCCAATGCTATTTCTTATGCAATCGCGTTTGCCGTTGGGCTTTATAGTTTGAGCAGGGTGCATAATTTTCTGTTGCCATTCGAATGGCAAGGCTTCAAGCGCGATTGGCCTGCTGTATGGGGCATTGCTTTGCCTTCCATCATTTCGCAATTGGCCACTCCATTTGCTGCTGGTTATATGAACTATATTTTTGCGCAATATGGCGATGAAATTGTAACTGCGGGCACTGTGGTCAACCGGGTTGTGCCGGTGGCATTCGGTGTTATCTTTTCGCTTTCGGGTGCCGTTGGCCCGATCATTGGTCAAAATTATGGAGCCAAAAACTTCCCACGTATAAAGCGTACATTGCGCGATGGCTTATCTTTTGTTGTTGTGTATTCGGTTTTCACGTCGCTTATTTTATATCTGCTCAGGAACGAATTAATTGCCGCTTTCCATATATCGGGACGCGCGGCCGAACTTGTCAATTTCTTTGCAACTTATATTGCGCTGTCTTGGACTTTGTTAGGAGGCCTGTTTGTGGCCACCGCAGCTTTCAATAATCTTGGAAAACCTATTTATTCAACGTGGTTCAATTGGGGCCGCGCCACGCTTGGCACAATTCCATTTGCTCTTGTTGGTGCAGCCTACTGGGGTGCGGAAGGCGTGATGGCCGCAACCGCAATAGGCTCGATGGTGTTCGGCATTGCTGCCGCATGGATGGCGTTTCGCATGACCAATCAGTTGGAAGCCAAGCACGCGGCTTAGCATCTGCAAAGATTGGCGCGGCGGCGGGTGTTGCTGCGATCTTCCAAAAGATTTGCCGCGTTCACATAGAATGGCTGACTAGCCGCCCAGTTAATTTCCTGACGGGTAATACCCAT
Source organism: Aestuariivirga sp. (assembly GCA_043757105.1). Lineage (GTDB taxonomy): Bacteria > Pseudomonadota > Alphaproteobacteria > Rhizobiales > Aestuariivirgaceae > Aestuariivirga. The sequence goes on from JAYVPZ010000234.1 coordinate 1,030, forward strand.
ATCGCGCAGTATGTAATCGTCGAGCAGACTGAGCTGCCTTACCGTGCGGCGGGCCTGAAAATTATGGATCAAGCGCGAGATAATACCCTCGCCTTCAAGGCTACCGGAAACTTGGGCTTGGTGATGGGCATAGTCGTTCATCATAGTTCTCCCGTTTGCAGAATCCCGAGAAACTGCAATTAAGCTATTGATTAAGTTATGTAATATCGTTCGCTGTGATCACTTTATCGCAGATTTCTATTGATCAGTCTAACGAATGTATCTAATGGTATTCATTCGCAAACGTGATGGATGAACAAAATGATCCCTAATCTTGATGTTGACCAATTGAAAACATTTCTGGCCATTGCCGAAACTGGCAATTTCACCAAGGCGGCTGATGATGTGAACAAAACCCAGTCTGCTGTTTCGATGCAGATGAAGCGTTTGGAAGAAATGTTGGGGCGCAACTTGTTTGAGCGCGAAGGGCGCGGCAGCAAGCTGACGGAAGATGGCGCACGATTTATTGACCAAGCGCGGCGTATGGTGGATTTGAATGATGAATTGGTGTCGGCTTACACCAAACCCGATTTGAGAGGCACAGTGCGGTTTGGCACATCGGATGATTATACTGATTTCTTTTTGCCCGAAGTTCTCGGAAAATTTGCACGTTCCCATCCGTTGGTAACCGTTGATGTTGAGTGTGTGGGCAGTGCGATTTTGTTTGAACGGATTAAACGCAGCGAAATGGATTTGGCTTTGGTCTCATTGCACGATGATGACCGCGAGAGCGAAGTTATGCGCACTGAAAAACTACGCTGGGTCACATCAGCCAAACACAACACCCACCAATTGCCCGTATTGCCAATTGCAGTAGCAGATGGCGGTTGCCAGTGGCGCAGACTTTCGGAAGAAGCTTTGAACAAATCCAACCGGGCTTACCGCGTGGCTTACACCAGCCCCAATCGCGCCGCCATTGATGCGGCGGTTCTGCAAGGCTTGGCCATTGCAACAATGCCTGAAATTTGCGTGAGGCCAGGCATGCGGATTTTGACCGAGGCCGAGGGCTTTCCGGCATTCTATCGTTTCAACATCGGTCTGATTTCAAAACAGGGTCAGTTGACACAAAGTGCGTTGGCACTGGCTGACCACATCCGCGATAGTTTTGCAGTGCAAGGCGCAAAGATGGCGGCGGAGTAAAATCGCCGAACGCGGCTTTGAGTTCGGAAAGCATTCTAGTGAGATTTTATTGAGCCTTTCAGACCCGCTTGACTTATGTAACGTTATAACATATCTATCAAGGCAACTCAATCAAAGGCCGTTGCTATGCCGCTTAATACAAATGACCAAAAGGTGCTGGGGGTGCTGTCGGAACGGCTGAAGCCCATGTCAGCCTATGACATTCTGGACGCCATCAAAGGCACTGCCGTCAAAGCTCCGACTCAGGTTTATCGTTCACTCGAAAAACTGATGGGCAGTGGGCAAGTTCACCGTGTTGAAACATTGAATGCTTTTGTTGTTTGTGGCTGCAAACACGTTGATACGGCCCCCGGATTTTTCGTGTGCAAAGACTGTGGAGATGTGACGGAGTTTGATTCCAATGAAGCTTTAGGTGCACTTGCTGCATTTACGTCAGGCTACCGTGTAGAGCGCATCAGCGTTGAGCTATCAGGCATCTGTCCAAGCTGCCAGACTTTAGAAGGGGTGACGGCATGAACCGTGGGTTTTCATTTGTCAGGCTTGGTTTACCATCGCGTCTGATTTGCGCGGCGGCCTTGATTGCCACGGTTTGGGTTTTGGTTTTTGCGGTGGTGATGTAACTATGCCTTCATTCAAACTCAAAAACGTAACACTCGGCTATGATGGCCATCCCGCAATCCATCATGTTGAAGGTGAAATTACTTCGGGTTCGCTCGTTGCCATCATCGGCCCGAACGGCGCTGGCAAATCCACTTTGATCAAAGGGCTGATGGGTATCCTCACGCCGATGAGTGGCAAGATTGAACTTACCGGGTGCAACATTCGCGACGTTGCTTACCTGCCGCAAGCCAGTGATCTTGATCGCAGTTTTCCAGCTTCAGTTGAAGACCTTGTCATGCTCGGTCTTTGGCAATGGCGTGGATTTTTTGGCAGCATTGGAAAATCCGATCGTGAGCGTGTGAACAAGGCGCTGTCAGCTGTGGGTTTAGACGGTTTCCAATCGCGGCAAATCGGCACTCTGTCAGGAGGGCAATTGCAACGGGCCTTATTTGCGCGCGTGCTGTTGCAGGATGCTAAAGTCATTCTGCTTGATGAACCATTCACCGCCATTGATACCAAAACAGTTGGCGACCTGATTGATCTCATTCAGCGTTGGCATAGCGAAGCCCGCACGATCATCACTGTGCTTCACGATAACGAGATCGTGCGTGCGCATTTCCCTGAAACAATTCTATTGGCGCGCGAACCAGTGGCTTGGGGCAAAACTGCAACTGTTCTCAAAGCTGAAAATCTGCTCAAAGCCCGCGTGATGAATGAAGCATGGGATGATGACGCTCCTTGGTGCGGAGATCATGCAGCATGACACTTTATCAATTCTTTCTCGCTCCATTTACCGATTTCGCATTCATGCGCAGGGCCTTAGTGGGTGCTGCCATACTATCGGTCAGCGCTTGTCCAGTCGGTGTGATATTGATGCTCAGGCGCATGAGCCTGTCCGGTGATGCCATGGCCCATGCCATTCTGCCCGGCGCTGCTATCGCGTTTGTGTTTTCTGGTCTTGCCATATTACCTATGACATTTGGAGGTCTTGCCGCTGGTTTGATAGTTGCGTTGCTGGCTGGCGCTGTGTCACGTCTGACTGTTCAGCGCGAAGACGCAAGCCTTGCCGCATTTTATCTTATTTCATTGGCGCTTGGCGTTTTGTTGGTCAGCATTAAGGGCACCAGTGTTGATCTTATGCATGTGCTGTTTGGAACTGTTCTGGCGCTCAATGATCAGGCGTTGCTGGTCATTGGTTCAATTGCAACTGTTACATTTCTAACAATCGCAACAATCTGGCGCGGGTTGCTTGCCGAGTGTTTTGATCCCGTGTTCTTTCGGTCGGTCAGCACGTCAGGATCATTCGTTCATCTGTTATTCTTGGTGCTGGTTGTCCTCAATCTTGTCGGTGGTTTTCAAGCGCTGGGCACTTTGCTCGCGGTTGGGCTAATGATGTTACCCGCTGCTGCCGCCCGTTTCTGGTTTAGTGAAATTGAGCCGATGTGTGTGGCCGCGGCAGCCATTGGTGTGGCATCAAGCTATGCAGGTTTGTTGGTGTCTTACCATTGGAGCTTTGCATCCGGCCCTTCAATCATTTTGACTGCGGGCGCTTTTTATCTCGCGTCGATAGTCATCTCGCCACGTGGTCTGTTTGCCGCCCGCATGAAGCCCAAACGTCACCGCATCGCTTAAAGGACAACGACCATGCCACACGTAATGAAATCTTTGCTGCTTGGCTCAGCTCTAATAGTAACAGCACTCTCTGCTATGTCGGTAACCGCATTTGCCGCCGAAAAATTAAAGGCTGTTGCCAGCTTCTCAATTTTGGGAGACATGGTATCGCGCGTGGGTGGAGATCTGATTGAGGTTACAACCATCGTTGGCCCAAATTCCGATACGCATATTTATGAACCAAAACCCGCCGACGCCAAAGCCGTGGCCGCCACACAAATCTTCTTTGTCAACGGTTTAGGCTTTGAAGGTTGGATGGACCGCTTTGTAGAATCCACAAGTTACAGAGGCCCGAAGATTGTGGTCAGCGAAGGCGTTGCCCCGCGCAATATGGACGAAGACGGCACAGAAATCACCGATCCACATGCGTGGCAAAATCTGTCCAATGGTTTGATCTATGTTAAAAACATTGCTCATGGTCTGTGCAAAGTCGATGCTGCCGATTGTGATACGTTCCAAAAAAATGCAGCGGCTTACTCTGCTGAAATTTTAGCTCTTGATGCTGATGTCAAGGCAAAGATTGCTGCTGTGCCAGAAGCTAAGCGTCAAGTTATCACCACACATGATGCTTTTGGATATTTCGGTGCGGCATATGGCGTTAAATTTATGGCACCTGAAGGCATGAGTACCGAGAGCGAAGCATCAGCCGCTGATGTGGCCAAGCTCATTGAACAAATCAAGAAAGACAATGTGTCTGCACTGTTTGTCGAAAACATGAGTGACCCACGCCTCTTGGAACAAATTGCGAAGGAAACAGGCGTTAAAGTTGGTGGCGCACTTTATGCCGACGCACTTTCCGAAAAATCTGAACCGGGATCAACCTATCTTGATATGTTCAAACACAATATCTCATTGCTTGCGCCTGCAATGCTGGGATCATAAAATAGCTGAACAATAAGACTCAAATTGTGATTAATTCCCTCCCCTGTTGAAGCAGGGGAGGGATCACGAACTTGATAACTTACGCGCCCTCGACGCCTTTTACGAACCAATCCATGCCGGATAATGCGCCATCATCGAGCTTGGCACCTTTGGCCACTTTTTCGGCACCCGATTGATCAGCGATTGGGCCGGTGAACACGTCATAGCTGCCATCTAACCAACCAGCTTTGACCTTATCTGCAGCGGCAGCAATTTCCTTGGAGACTGATGCGTTATATGGCGAGATCACCACGGAGCCTTCCTTCATGCCCCACCAAGTGTCGGTCGATTTCCATGAGCCATCGACAACGGCTTTGGCGCGTGATGTGTAATACGGACCCCAAATGTCTTCGATCGCGGTCAAATGGGCCTTTGGTGCAAAGCGTGACATATCTGCGCCTTGGCCAAAACCGAAGATGCCTTTCTTTTCGCAGACTTGGAGGCAAGCTGCGCTGTCTGTGTGTGCAGTGATCACATCACAACCGAGGTTAGCCAGGGTTTCGGCGGCGGCTGCTTCCTTGGCGGGATCAAACCACGAGTCGATCATGACCATTTTCACTTTCACATTTGGGTTCACAGCTTGGGCTGCGAGCGTGAAGGCGTTGATACCCATGACCACTTCAGGAACCTTGAAGGAGCCGAGATAGCCGATGGTGTTGGTTTTGGTGGTCATACCAGCAATGGTGCCCAGAACTGAGCGGCCTTGATGGAAGCGTGAGTTATAGGTTGAAACATTGTCTGCGCGTTTGAAGCCTGTGCAATGCTCGAACCTTACATCAGGGAATTCTTTGGCAACCGCCAGAGTTTGATCCATGTAACCGAATGAGCTCGTGAAAATCAACTTGTGGCCTTGTTGGGCCAAATCACGAATGATTGGAACGGCTGAGGCGTCTTCAGCAACGTTTTCAACATAGTCAGCGGTAACTGCGCCGCCCAATGCATCGACCATCGCTTTGCGGCCTTTTTCATGCGCCCATGTCCAACCGAAATCGCCTATTGGGCCGAGATAGATAAAGCCCACTTTGAGTGGATCAGCAGCCATGGCGCGGCCACCGATCATTGGCATAGCGAGTGCGGCTGCACTGGCCTTGATCAAATTACGTCTGTTAATAGTCATCACTTAGTTCTCCCTGTTAAAATAAAATTAGTCAGTCGGCATAAATGGCTTGCCAAGACAGGCGGGCGCTTCGCTTCCGGTGCGTTCACGCGCTGAGATAACAGCCAATACAAGTATCGCCATCAAATAGGGCATAGCAGCCCAGAACTGTGACGGCAAAATTGCATTTTTAGACGCTTTGGCATAAAACTCCAAGGTCATCAGAATTCCAAAGAAATAAGCCCCACCCAAAAGGCGGCTCGGCTTCCAGCCCGCAAACACCACGAGCGCTAAAGCGATCCAGCCCCTGCCCGCTGTCATTTGCTGAATCCACATCGGTGTGATGACCATCGAGAAATAACTGCCTGCCACGCCAGCCATGGCGCCGCCAAAGGCAATTGCACCATAGCGAATGCCGATGACGGAATAACCAATCGAATGGGCCGAATGATCATTCTCACCCACCGCGCGAAGCACAAGGCCAGCGCGGGTACGTTTCAAAAACCACGACACAGCAAATACCATAAACAATGCGAAATAAACCATTGGCGAATGGCCGAAGATGACGCGCATGA
>JAYVPZ010000235.1:0-1844 GCA_043757105.1 Aestuariivirga sp.
AGGGTGATGGGCCGAATGCCTACTATCAACCAGTTGATCCGCAAGCCTCGTCTTGCGCCAACCTACCGGAACAAGGTTCCGGCAATGCAAGCTTGCCCACAAAAGCGCGGCGTTTGCACACGTGTTTATACCACAACACCAAAAAAGCCGAACTCGGCTCTCCGTAAGGTGGCCAAGGTTCGTTTGACCAATGGCTTCGAAGTGGTGAGCTACATTCCAGGTGAAGGCCACAATCTTCAAGAGCACAGTGTTGTCATGATCCGTGGCGGCCGTGTGAAGGATTTGCCAGGCGTTCGTTATCACATCATCCGCGGTGTTTTGGATACCCAAGGCCTGCCAAAGCGTCGTCAGCGTCGTTCGCTTTACGGCGCGAAGCGTCCAAAGTAAGGGGATCAAGATATGTCACGTCGCCACCGCGCCGAAAAACGCGTTATCAATCCAGACCCAAAGTTTGGTGATCTTATTTTGTCCAAGTTCATGAACAACCTCATGACTCAAGGCAAAAAATCTGTTGCTGAAGGCATTGTTTATGGTGCTTTTGACCTCGTGATCGCCAAGTCTAAGGCTGATCCAATTCAGTTGTTCCATCAGGCTCTCGACAATGTGGCTCCGGCCATTGAAGTTCGTTCGCGCCGCGTTGGTGGTGCAACATATCAAGTTCCAGTTGAAGTTCGTGCAGAGCGCCGTCAAGCGCTGGCCATTCGCTGGATCATTACCGCGGCTCGCGGTCGTAATGAAAAGACAATGGTTGAACGTCTCTCTGCTGAATTGATGGATGCTGGCAATAATCGCGGCACCGCAGTTAAGAAGCGCGAAGACACCCACAAGATGGCCGAAGCGAACCGCGCATTCAGCCATTACCGCTGGTAAGAGATTTAAAGTAATATGGCACGCACGCACGAACTTCAGAACTATCGTAACTTTGGCATCATGGCTCACATCGATGCTGGCAAAACGACGGCCACTGAGCGGATTTTGTATTATTCTGGCAAAACCCACAAGATTGGCGAAGTGCATGACGGTGCTGCCACCATGGATTTCATGGAGCAAGAACAAGAGCGCGGCATTACGATTACCTCTGCTGCTACCACCACTGTTTGGAACGGTATGCGTCTGAACATCATCGACACACCGGGCCACGTGGACTTCACGATTGAAGTGGAACGTTCGCTCCGCGTGCTTGACGGTGCTGTTTGCGTTCTCGATTCGAACCAAGGCGTTGAGCCACAGACTGAAACAGTTTGGCGTCAAGGCGACAAGTATAATGTTCCACGTATTGTGTTCTGCAATAAGATGGACAAGACAGGTGCATCGTTTGAGCAGTGCCTGAAGGACATCAAGGAACGTTTGGGCGCTCGTGCTGTTCCTATTCAGCTGCCAATTGGTGCTGAAGCCGCATTTAAAGGCATTATTGATCTGGTTCGTATGAAGGCCGTTGTTTGGGACAATGAAGAGCTCGGTGCTTCGTTCCATGATGAAGAAATTCCGGCTGATATGATAGACGCTGCCAAGCAAGCCCGCGCTGATATGATTGAAGCTTGTGCTGAGCTCGATGAAAAAGCGATGGACGATTATCTCAATGGTATTGAGATGGATAACGTAACGATTAAGCGTCTTTTGCGCAAAGCTGTTTTGAACGCTTCGTTTTTTCCAGTGCTTTGTGGTTCAGCATTCAAGAACAAGGGTGTTCAACCTTTGCTTGATGCGGTTTGCGATTATCTGCCTTCACCTTTGGATCGTCCTGCGATTAAGGGCATCGATGTGAAGACCGGTGGCGATACAACTCGTCCTTCTTCCGATACAGAGCCACTGGCTTTGTTGGCGTTCAAGTTGATGGATGACCA
>JAYVPZ010000236.1:0-1843 GCA_043757105.1 Aestuariivirga sp.
GCGATACCAATATGTCGACCATTCAACAATAGGGAATTGCGGCCCGCCCTCTGGGCCTTGTTGGAACGACAAAATCGCCAACACAAAAAACGGCCCATAGAGAAACAGAATAAACAACGCCACATAAACGCCGAGAATTGGTTTGAGAATACGCGACTCCATTTCTTCAGAGCTCCCGCTTCAAATCAACAATGCGCAGGAACAGCGAAATGACGATGGCCGTAATAATGGTAAGGATCACCCCCACCACCGAAGCCAGCGCCCATTTCAGCGAACCTACTTGCGTCACAATTATGTTGCCGAGCAAATTCACTTTGCGACCTGACAATGCAGAGGCCGTGGCGAATTCGCCAAGCACCATCACGGTAACGAAAATCGAGCCCACCACAACACCCGGCAAACTCAACGGGAAAATGATCTTACGGAAAATACGCCAGAACCCAGCGCCCAGATCGCGCGCAGCTTCAATCACATTGGGATCAATGCGGCCCAACATGAAAGCGATCGGCCCCACCATAAATACGCAATAGATCTGCGTCATGCCAACAATCACCGAAAGTTCGGTGAACAACAGGGCTTCAATGGGCTGCGTAATAATGCCCGCTTTCATCAACAAAATATTGATAGCACCTTCCTTGCCTAACATCGGCCGCCATGCCAAAACGCGGATGAGGAATGATGTCCAAAACGGAATAACGCAGACGACAAGCAAGATCGTTGAAAGCGTTTTGCTCTTTACAAATAGCCCTACATAAAGCGCAGTTGGATAGCCAATCACGAAAGTAGCAGTCAGTACAATCAACCAAATCCGAACCGTTGTCCAAAGCGATGCGAGATAGGCTTCGGAACCAAAAAATTGTTGCCAACTATCAAGCGTAAGTTTGGGTTCAATTTTGAAAGTGGTTTGCGTCCAAAATGACACATAGAAAATCATCAGCATGGGAATGACCAAGAACAACGCCATCCAAATAAATCCAGGCGCAATCAACCACCATGCCGTATTCGAATTTAATTTCGCTGGGGTTGCCATGTTTTGCCTCAACCAAACACAATTGCATCTTCCGGTTTCCACCGGAGGAGATAAGACTTGCTGGGTTCAAAGTTTTGCGGCGGTCCATTTGAAAGATGATGTTCCACCTCCACCACCTGCCCGCCCGACGCTTCAAAGAAATGCGTCATCGCCGAGCCTAAATATTCGCTGGCAATATAAGTTGCATCAATACCAGCGCCACCTTTTTCAACTTTGCCCGTTTCCACAGATACGCGGTCATAACGAATAGCATATGCGGGTTGATCAGATTTGGTTTTGCGCTTGAAAGCAAGTTCACCATAAGCCGACTTAAACGATGAACCTGCAATGCTGCCATCAAATAAATTATAGCGATTGAGAAACCGCGCCACATTGGGCGATGCTGGTTCGCCATAAACTGTGTCAGGATGGTCAAACTGCGCCACACGCCCATGATCCAAAACAATAACACGGTCCCCCATCGCCAGCGCTTCAGTTTCGCTGCCGGTCACATGTAGGAATGTTACACCCAAGCGTTCGCGAATGGCGCGCAGTTCATTGCGCATGCGACCGCGCAAATTAGCATCAAGCGCACCCAGCGGTTCATCCAGCAAAATAAGTTTCGGCTCTGTCACCAGTGTGCGGGCCAATGCCACACGCTGCTTTTGTCCGCCGGAAATTTGGTTAACACCGCGTGCCTCTAATCCTTCAAGACTCACAAGCTTGATGATATCAGGCACTCTTCTTTCAATTTCAGACCGCGCCAAAGGATCTTGGCGATTGGCCAATCCAAAAGCGATATTGTCAAAAACATTGAGATGCGGAAACAGCGCG